>JACZTQ010000125.1 GCA_022573605.1 Pseudomonadota bacterium
GGCGAGGTAACGCGGCCAGTTGGCGCTTGCCTCCCGCAACAGGCCGTGCCCGTAGCGCACGTCAAGTTCACGCGCCGGACGGAACTTATCGCCCCCGGTCCAGCCACGTCCCAGATCCGCCATCAACTCACCTCCGTACTAACGCGCCATCACCCGCGGCGTCTACGAAGCGGCGGCGCTGGCGGGCTGGCCCGCCTACCGGGATTTGCCATGAGCTATTCGCGCGTGACCGGGGTCGCCGATTTCTCGGCGCCGGAGCCTGCATCGAAGATGCGCAACGTCTCGGCGCCCGCGGCGTCGCGGGTCAGGATCAGCACCTCGCCCGGTCCACGGCCGACCGTGACCACTTCGGCGCCAACGGGCAGGGAAAACTCGGCCGCGCCAACCGGGGCCGGGGCTTTTTCGGAGCCGTTCAGCCCGCCGAGGCGCAGCACCATGGTGACCGCCACCACCACCATGCCGCCGATCAGCACCACCATCAGAACCGACACCAGCAGGCGCAGCCGCCTGACCTGCGGCGGCTCCGGCAGGTCTTCGGCGTCAACAACAGGGCGGGGCTGAACCATGGCGGATCCTCTCGACGGGGCCGGCGGCGATGACACCGGCGCCCCGGTTGAACTGACCATCACCGGCGCCCAGGCCGGGCAACGGCTGGACAAGGCGCTGGCGCTGCTGGCGGCCGGTATCCCCGGCCTGTCGCGCTCACGCATCGCCCGGCTCATCGCCGACGGCGCGGTGACCGAAAGTGCGGGCGCGACCGTCACGGAGGCGAGGCGCAAAGTCAAGCCGGGCGAGCGCTTCACCCTCGACATCCCGGCCCCGCGGCCGATCGAGCCGGCGCCCGAGGATATCCCCCTGGCGGTGATCCACGAGGACGCCGACCTGATCGTCGTCGACAAGCCGGCCGGCATGGTCGTCCACCCCGCCCCCGGAGCCGCGACCGGCACCCTGGTCAACGCGCTGCTGCACCATTGCGGCGACAGCCTGGCGGGCATCGGCGGGGCGCTGCGCCCGGGCATCGTGCACCGCATCGACCGGCAGACCTCGGGCCTGGTGGTGGTGGCGAAATCGGACGCCGCCCAGGCCGGCCTTTCCGCCCTGTTCAAAGCCCACGACATCGAGCGGCGCTACCTCGCCCTGGCCTGGGGCGCGCCGAGCCGGGCCGACCCGCGCCTGGCCGGGCTCGCCGGGATCAGCTTCGAGCCCGGCGGCTGGGTCCGCATCGAAGCCCCGATCGCCCGCCACCCCACCGAGCGCAAGCGCATGGCGGTGGCCCCCCAGGGCCCCAGGAGCCGCCACGCCGTCACCCGGCTGCGCGCCGTCGAGAGCTTCGGCCCGGCGGAAAAACCCTTCGCCAGCCTGATCGAGTGCCGGCTCGAGACCGGCCGCACCCACCAGATCCGGGTCCACGCCACTCATGCCGGCCATGCCCTGATCGGCGACCCGGTCTATGGCCGGCCACGCAAGATTTCTGAAAAAGACGCCGCGCCAGATGCCTCTAACGCTTTGTTAACGTTTCCAAGGCAAGCCCTGCACGCCGCCACGCTGGGTTTCCGCCATCCGGTGACGGGAAACACGATGTGCTTCGAGGCGCCAATGCCAGCCGATATGCGTGATCTTGTCACAGTTTTGCGCCGGAAACGCCAGAATCACCGTTGATCATTATGCGAAACGGGCTGGCGCGCTATAATATACGCCGGAGGCCAAACCCGCGACAAAAGCAACGAGCAGTGAGAGGGACCCGATGGCAACCACCTATTCCGCCCTGCCAGCACCGTCGCCGGGGCAGGGGCTGAGCCGGTATCTGACCGAAATCCGCAAGTTCCCGATGCTGGAGCCGGAGGAGGAATTCATGCTGGCCAAGGCCTGGGTCGATCACGGCGACCGCGAGTCGGCGCACCGGCTGGTCACCTCGCACCTGCGCCTGGCGGCCAAGATCGCCATGGGCTATCGCGGCTACGGCCTGCCCACCGCCGAGGTCATCTCCGAGGCCAATGTCGGGCTGATGCAGGCGGTCAAGCGCTTCGACCCGGACAAGGGCTTCCGGCTGGCGACCTACGCCATGTGGTGGATCCGGGCCTCGATCCAGGAATACATCCTGCGCTCGTGGTCGCTGGTCAAGCTCGGCACCACGGCGGCGCAGAAGAAGCTGTTCTTCAACCTGCGCAAGGCCAAGGGCCGGATCGGCGCGCTCGAGGACGGCGACATGCGCCCCGAGCACGTCGAGAAGATCGCCACCGATCTCGGCGTCAAGGAGGAAGAGGTCGTCAGCATGAACCGGCGCCTGTCGGGCGGCGGCGACAGCTCGCTCAACGCGCCCTTGCGGGGCGACGCCGACGGCACCACCGAATGGCAGGACTGGCTCGCCGACGACGACGCCGACCAGGCCGCCGCCTATGCCGAGAGCCAGGAGCTGGAGGCCCGGCGCGAGTTGCTGATCGAGGCCATGCGCGACCTCAACGAGCGCGAGCGCCACATCCTGACCGAGCGCCGCCTGAAGGACGAGCCGGTCACCCTGGAGGGCCTCAGCCAGGTCTACGGCGTCAGCCGCGAGCGCATCCGCCAGATCGAGGTCCGCGCCTTCGAGAAGTTGCAGGCGAAGATGCGCGAACTGGCGGCGGAAAAGGGCATGCTGGCGGAGGTCAACGACTGAGCGCGGCCCCGGCGCCGCGCCCGGCGGCACTGTCGCAGCCTCCCCCCAACCCCCCTCCCAGGGGGAGTGGGGGGCGAAATCGGCGGGGACAGTGCATGGCCCCACTCCCTCTGGGAGGGGGGTTGGGGGGAGGCTTGCCGCGTCAGCGGGAAGGAAACCTGCCGATACGCCGCAGCCCCGCCCTACCCCGCCGGCGCGGTGCAGCCCTGGATGTCGGCGGCGAAATCGCCCGCCAGCACCGTCATCCGGATCTGCGATCGGTTGATCCAGAGCGTCTCGTCCAGCAACGACAGTTCCGCTCCGACGTGCAGGCTGCCGCCCGGCTCCACGGTGGTCTCGACGCCGCTGAACCAGGTCAGGGCGGGGCCCTCCAGGATCACCACCGGGTCGCGCAGCGCCTGGGCGAACTCCAGCACCGCGTCGAAACGGCGCTTCTTGCCGGCGCCGCTGATTCGGCAGCTCGCCCCGGTCAGGCCCAGCTCGGCGCCCGGGCGCGGCACCGCCGCCTCCGCCATCGCCACCAGCACCGCCCCCACCGCCGGCGCGCCGGGCTCGATGCGCAATTCGACCGTGGTCTCCTGCAGCACGCAGATCTCGCGGCAGACCCCGAGCGCCAGGCCGAGCCTGATCTCGATCGCCCGGTCCGGCCGCTCCGGCACCAGGCGCACCGGAAACACCACCCGCCCGGAATAGCCCAGCGTGGTCAGCCCGAAGCTCTCGAAGAATTTCGGCCGCGGCCAGAACACCTCGGCGGAAGCGAGATTGCGCGAGCCCGACCAGTCGAATTGCGGCGGGATTCCCGCCGCCCCCGGATTGCGCCAATAGGTCTTCCACTCGGGTGCGACATCGAGCATCAGCCCGGCCATCCGCCCCCCCCCCGGCTCGGCGCGGCCGGGCAGCAAGGTGACGCGCACGAACGATTCGCCGGTCGAGACCACCGCCTGCGACCGGGCCGGACCCGCATCCAGCACCGGCCAAAGCGCCAGCGCCGCGCCAAAAAACATGCTCCGCATCATCTCCATCCACCCTGTCATACACCCTAAATAAGGAATATCGTGCGATCCCGCCATAACAGTCACGCGATTTCTTGCGCCGCGGGCCCAAGACAGCCATCATCGGAGGCATGATGGACGAGCCGGAATCGACCACAGCCGAATCCACCGGAACCGAATCTACCGGGGCCGGATTTCTCGACGGGCAGATCCTGATCGCCATGCCCGGCATGCAGGACCCGCGTTTCCACCGCTCGCTGGTCTATCTCTGCGCCCATTCGGCCGACGGCGCCATGGGGCTGATCGTCAACAAGCGCGCCGACGGCCTGAAGCTGAAGGACCTGTTCGGCCGGCTCGGCATTCCGATCGGCGACGGGCCCGGCGAGCTGGCGCGCACCCCGGTGCATTACGGCGGTCCGGTCGAGATGGGGCGCGGCTTCGTGCTGCACTCCTCGGACTACCACTCCGACGACGCCACCATGCAGGTCGACGAGGCCACCTCGATGACCGCGACCCTGGACATTCTCCACGCCATGGCGACCGACCGCGGCCCGGACCGCGCCATCATCGCGCTCGGCTACGCCGGTTGGGCGCCGGGCCAGCTCGAAGCCGAGTTGCAGGCCAATGGCTGGCTCGCCTGCGCCGCCGACGAGAACCTGCTGTTCGGCCCCGACGAGGACACGAAATGGGACCGGGCGCTGGCCAAGCTCGGGGTCCACCCGGCGATGCTGTCGCCGACCGGCGGGCGCGCCTGAGCGGATTTCGCCGAACCCCCGAAAACAAACCTGGCCGACCGTGGCCCAACCCTCTTGAAGGGTGCGCAAAATGCACACCCTACGTGAGCGCGCCCTACCCCTTTCGCACCCCCCCCCGCGAACACCGTCTCGAAGATCTCCCGGGTCAGGCCGCCGGTGTTGGCGCCATAGCCCGCAGGGTGCGCATTTTGCGCACCGTTCGCGAGGGTTGGGGCGGGGGACTAATCCTCGACCCGGCCGCGGCGGTCGTAGCGCAAGGCCGCGTAGAGCACATGGTCGCACCAGCGCCCGTCGATCTGGAGATAGGCCTGCGCCACCCCCTCGTACTTGAATTCGCAGCGCTCCAGCAGGCGGCGCGAGGCGGTGTTGCCGGGCAGGCAGGCGGCCTCGAGGCGCGACAGGTCGAGCGCCGCGAAGGCGTGCTCGAGCACCACCGTCAGCGCCTCGGTCATGTAGCCCTGCATGGCATAGGCCTCGCCAACCCAGTAGCCCAGCGTCGCCGCCTGGGCCGGCTGGCGGCGGATGTTCGACAGGGTCACCCCGCCGACCACCTGGCCGTCCTTCTGGCGGAACAGGAACAGCGGGTAGGCCTCGCCCTGGCGGATCGCCCGCTCGGCCCAGATCACCCGGTTGCGAAAAGCCCGGCCGGTCAGGTGGTCGCGCGACCATTGCGGCTCCCAGGGCGACAGGAAGGCGCGGCTGTCGCGCCGCAGCCGGGCCCATGGCTCGAAATCGCGCATTTGCGGCGGGCGCAGGGTCAGACGGTCGGTCTGTAGTTCGGATTCGGTGCGGTTGCGCCGGGCGAACATGGCTCAGGCCACCAGGCGCGCGGTCAGGGCCTCGACCGACTCGGCCCGCTCGACCGGACCGTAGAGCGCCAGCGCCGGGGGCGCCGCGAGCAGGCGCCGGGCGGCGGCGCGCGCTTGCGGCACGCCGACCGCGTCGATCCGCTCGACGGTCTCCGCCAGCGGCAGGATCCGGCCCCAGGCCGACAGCATCGCCGCCAGCCGCTCGGCCCGCGCCGACACGCTCTCCAGCCCCATCAGCAGACCGGCCTTGGTCTGGGCCCGCGCCCGGGCGACCTCGGCCTCGTCGAGATCGCGCGCGGCGCGGTTCAGCTCGCCGGCGGTCAGGTTGATCAGTTCGGGCAATTCCTCTTCCCCGGTCCCGGCATAGATCGTCATCATGCCCGCATCCGACCAGGCGGAGCACTGGGCGAAGATGGTGTAGCACAGGCCGCGCTTCTCGCGCGCCTCCTGGAACAATCGCGAGGACATCCCGCCGCCCAGCGCCACCGCCAGGATCTGCGCCGCGTAATAGCCCTCGTCGAGGAACGAGGGCGCCGCCAGCGCCAGCGCCATGTGGGCCTGCTCCAACGGCTTGACCACCCGGTACTCGCCGCCACTGTACGCCGCCGCCTGGCGCGGCGGCGCGTCGAGCGGCGCCATGTCGCCGAACAGCCCCTCGGCGAGGTGCACGATGCGGTCGTGATCGACATCGCCCGCCGCCGCCAGGATCATCCGCCCGGGGGTGTAGTGGCGGGCGATGAACCCGCCCAGATCGCCGCGCCCGAAGGCCCGCACCCGCTCCGGCGGGCCGAGGATCGCCCGGCCCATCGGCTGCTCCGGGAAGGCGGTCTCCTGCAACCAGTCGAAGATGATGTCGTCGGGGGTGTCGCGCGCCTGGCCGATCTCCTGGAGGATCACGCCGCGCTCGGTCTCGATCTCGGCTTCGGCCATTTTCGGGTCGCGCAGGATGTCGGCGATCAGGTCCAGCGCCAGGGCCACGTCGGGCGACAGGATGCGGGCGTAATAGGCGGTGCGCTCGCGCGAGGTGTAGGCGTTGAGATAGCCCCCCACATCCTCGATCTGCTCGGCGATCTGGCGCGCGCTGCGCCGCCCGGTGCCCTTGAAGGCCATATGTTCGAGGAAATGGGCGATGCCGTTCTCCTCGACGCTCTCGTGGCGCGCGCCGGCATCGACCCAGACCCCGAGCGAGGCCGAGGCCAGCCCCGGCATATGCTCGGTGACGATGCGAAAGCCGTTCGAGAGGGTCTCGAGTTGAACCGTCATGCCTGCCGCTGCTCCATCCGATTTTGGCGCACCAATGCCTCGACCGAGGCCAGATCGTTCGCCACCACCGTTATCCGTTCCTCGCGCTCATAGAGATCGGCCAGCCGCGCCGGCAGTGCCGGGCGCACCCCGCAGGCGTCCCCGACCGCGTCGGGGAACTTCGCCGCGTGCGCGGTGCCCAGCGCGATCATCGGCACCGATGGGTCGCCCCGGCAGGCCCGCGCCGCGACCACGCCGATGGCGCTGTGCGGGTCGAGCACCGGCCCACCCTCGCGCGCCACGCGGGCGATCATCGCCGCCGTCGCCGCCTGGTCCGAACGCGCCGAGGCGAACCCCTCGCGCAACCGCGCCACCGCGCCTTGGCTCAGCGCGAAGCGGCCGCTTTCACCCAGCTCCGCCATCGACCGCGCCACGGCGCCGCCGTCGTTGTCGTAGAGCTCGAACAGCAGCCGCTCAAAATTGGAACTGACCTGGATATCCATCGACGGCGAGGTCGTGGGCGTCACCCCCCGGGTCTCGTAGACCCCGCTCTCCAGTGTCCGGTGCAGGATGTCGTTCTCGTTGGTGGCGATGATCAGGCGCTCGATCGGCAGCCCCATGCGCCGGGCGACGTGGCCGGCGAAGATGTCGCCGAAATTGCCCGTCGGCACACTGAACGAGACCGCGCGCCCCGGCGCCCCCAGGGCCACCGCGGCGGTGAAATAATACACCACCTGGGCCAGCACCCGGACCCAGTTGATCGAGTTCACCGTCGCCAGCGCGACCTCGTCGCGGAAGGCGTGATCGTTGAACATCGCTTTCAGCAGCGCCTGGCAATCGTCGAAATCGCCCTCGACCGCGATCGCGTGGACGTTGGCCTCGGTGGGCGTGGTCATCTGGCGGCGCTGCACCTCCGAGACCCGGCCCCGGGGGTAGAGGATGAACAGATCCGCCGCATCCAGCCCGCGGAAGGCCTCGATGGCGGCCGAGCCGGTGTCGCCCGAGGTGGCGCCGACGATGGTCACCCGCTCGGCCCGGCGCGCCAGCACCGCCTCGAACATCTGGCCGACGAGCTGCATGGCGAGGTCCTTGAAGGCCAGGGTCGGGCCGTGATGCAGCTCCAGCAGCCAGTCGTTGGGTCCGATCTGCACCAGCGGGCAGCGCGCCGGATGGCCGAAGCCGGCATAGGCGCGCCCGATGATGGCGCGAAACTCGCCGTCGCTGAAACAGTCGCCGACGAAGGGCCGCATCACCCGGTATGCGGCGTCCTCGTAGCTCAGCCCGGCCAGCGCGGCGATCTCGTCCGGGGGCATCACCGGGACCGCCTCGGGCACATAGAGGCCGCCATCGCGGGCCAGACCGCTCAGCATCGCCGCCTCGAAGGACAGCACGGGCGCCTGGCCCCTGGTGCTCACATAGCGCATGCGTGTCGATCTTCCTTGCCTGCTCACCGGCTCTTAACCCAGCCTGGCGCCGCCGACAACGTCTACCCGGACAGCGGCGCCGCCCCCGCCCTAGCCCCGGTCGAGACGGCTCCGCTCGCGCCGCACCAGCATCGCGCTCATCACCGCCCAGACCAGCGCCAGGAGGAACCAGGTGATGGCGTATTGCAGGTGGTTGTTGACCAGGCTGACCCCCAGGGGCCGCGCTTTGGGCCACTCCCCGGCGCCGTCATGCCACTCGGCGACGATCAGCAGCGGCTCGGCGCCCAGCGCCTCGGCCATCGGTTCGAGATCGCGGGCGAACCAGATGTTGGCGGCGCGGTCCGGCGCGGGCGTGAAGCTATCGGTCTCGTCGGGCCAGTAGAGCGCGCCGACCAGCTCGACCGGGCCGGCGAGACCGGCGCTTGCATTCTTCAACGCCTCGGGCAGATAGCCGAGATCGGCCATCACCACCCGGCCCGCGCCATCCGTCAGCGGCACGATCACCCGGAAGCCCGGCCCGTAGGGGATCAGCGAGGTCAGCACATGCACCTCGCCGCCGCCGATACGCCCCCCAATATGCCCGGTAACGCGCACCCGCAGGAAGGCGTCGCGCACCGGGTCGGGCGCCGACGGCAACGCCACCGGGTCGGCCGCCAGGCGCTGCTCGAGCCGGGCGATCAGGGCTTCCTTCCAGGCCAGCCGCTGGACCTGCCAGGCGCCGAGCGCGAGCAGCACCGCCACACCGGCAACCCCGAAGACGATCGCGCCAGCGACGCCGGGTTTCATGCCGCCCTACCGGTGGCCCGCGCGGCTGGCGCCGCGCGCCTCCCCCTCGGTCCCCCTCCCAGAGGGAGTGGGAGGCGCAAGTGGCGCCACCTGCGCCGCGCTGGAAACGAGGCGGCGGCGGCGGCGATTTCGCCCCCCTCTCCCTCCGGGAGAGGGG
>JACZTQ010000126.1 GCA_022573605.1 Pseudomonadota bacterium
GAGAGCCTGCGCGCCCGCAAACACGTCTTCGACGAGACCGAATTCGACGAAATCGAAACCGAAGCAGACCCCGATGGGGACATCGAAGCCCCCGTATTGCAGCCCGAAACGATGCCCGAAATCAAGAAGGACGCTTGACATGGTCAGTGCAAACAGACTGGAGCTGTTGCAGATCGCCGACGCGGTCGCCCGCGAGAAGCTGATCGAGCGCGAACTGGTGATCGAGGCGATGGAGGAAAGCCTCGGCAAGGCGGCGCGCTCGCGCTACGGCGCCGAATACGACATCCGCGCCTTCATCGACCGCACGACCGGCGAGATTGCCATGAGCCGGGCGCTGGAGGTGGTCGAGGAAGTCGAGAACCACTTCACCGAGATCCCGCTCGCCGAGGCCCGGCTGAAGAACCCGGCAGCCGAGGTCGGCGATTTCATCACCGAACCCCTGCCGGCGATGGATTTCGGCCGCATCGCCGCCCAGACCGCCAAGCAGGTGATCGTGCAGAAGGTCCGCGAGGCCGAGCGCGAGCGCCAGTACGAGGAGTTCAAGGACCGGGTCGGCGAGATCATCAACGGCATCGCCAAGCGGGTCGAATACGGCAACGTCATCGTCGATCTGGGCCGCGCCGAGGCGATCATCCGCCGCGACCAGCTGATCCCGCGCGAGACCTACCGGGTCGGCGACCGGGTGCGGGGCTATATCCGCGACGTGCGCTCCGAGACCCGCGGCCCGCAGATCTTCATGAGCCGCACCGCGCCCGAATTCATGGCCAAGCTGTTCGCCATGGAGGTGCCGGAGATCTATGACGGCATCATCGAGGTCAAGGCGGTGGCGCGCGACCCCGGCTCGCGGGCCAAGATCGGCGTGATCAGCTACGACAGCTCGATCGACCCGGTCGGTGCCTGCGTCGGCATGCGCGGCTCGCGGGTGCAGGCGGTGGTCAACGAGCTCCAGGGCGAGAAGATCGACATCATCCCGTGGAACGACGACGCCGCCACCTTCATCGTCAACGCCCTCCAGCCGGCGGAAGTGACCAAGGTGGTGATGGACGAGGACGCCCAGCGCATCGAGGTGGTGGTGCCGGACGAGCAGCTCTCCCAGGCCATCGGCCGGCGCGGCCAGAACGTGCGTCTGGCCTCGCAGCTCACCGGCTGGGACATCGACATCATGACCGAGGCCGAGGAATCGGAACGCCGCCAGACCGAGTTCAACGAACGCTCGGCGATGTTCATCGAGCACCTGAACGTCGACGAGATGGTGGCCCAGCTGCTGGTCTCCGAGGGCTTCACCTCGCTCGAGGAGGTCGCCTTTGTCGAGGCCGACGAGCTCTCCTCGATCGACGGCTTCGACGAGGACACCGCCGAGGAGTTGCAGGCCCGGGCCCGCGAAAGCCTGGAGGAGGCGAACCAGAAAGCGCTGGCCGCGGCCCGCGAGCTCGGCGCCGAGGACAGCCTGATCGCGTTCGAGGGCCTGACCCCGCAGATGGTGCTGGCGCTGGCCACCGACGGGGTCACCACGCTCGACGAGTTCGCCCGCTGCGCCGACTGGGAGCTGGCCGGCGGCTTCACCACCATCGACGGCAAGCGGGTCAAGGACGACGGGCTGCTGGAGTCCTTCGAGATCAGCCTCGAGGAGGCCCAGTACCTGGTGATGAAGGCCCGCATCGAAGCCGGCATCGTCGATCCGGCGGACCTCGAGGTGGCGGCCGAAGAGGGTGAAGAGGGAACGGAAGACGAAGCGGACCCCAAGGGCGATGACGACGGCAAGGCCCAGGAGGAAGCCGGGCTGGCGTAAGCCCGCCCGGTAGCTTATGACCCGGGGCGGCGCGGCCAGGACGCGAGAGACGCCGGAGCGGCGCTGCATCGCCAGCGGCGAGAGCGGACCGGCGGGCCGGCTGATCCGCTTCGTGCTCGGCCCGGAGGCCGTGGTGGTGCCGGATCTGGCGGCGAGGCTGCCCGGGCGCGGGGTCTGGCTGACGGCCGAGCGCGCCCTGGTCGAGCGGGCGGTGGCGAAAGGCCTGTTTTCGCGCGCCTTCAAGGCTCCGGCGGCGGCGCCCGGCGATCTGGCCGACCGGCTGGAGGCGCTGCTGGCGCGGCGCCTGATCGATCTGATCGGGCTGGCCCGCAAGGCCGGCCAGGCGGTGACCGGGTTCGAGAAGGTTCGCGCCCGGCTGAAACAGGGCGACGCCGGGGCGCTGCTCCAGGCCGGCGACGGCGCCAGCGGCGGAAAGGCCAGGCTGGCCCGGATGGCGGGCCGGGCGCCGGTTATCGAAGTGCTGGACTCGACCGAATTGGGTTTGGCTTTTGGCCGCGATTTTGCGATACATGCCGCGCTCGACCGGGGCGGCTTCGCGGATCGCCTGATCGCGGAGGCGGAACGGCTCGGCGGCTTGCGTCCAGCCGGTGCGATGACAGACCGGGCGCGGCGGGGTGCCGTGCGCACAAGCGGCGAACAGCAAGGGGGGCCGGCAACGGTCCCCGGACAAGGTGATCGATGAGCGATACGAACAGCGGCGACAACAAGACCGGCGGGCGCGGCATCAGCCTGCGCGGAGTGGGCGGCGGACGCAGTTCCGTGCGCCAGAGCTTCAGCCATGGGCGCTCCAAGGCGGTGGTCGTCGAGACCAAGCGCAAGCGGTTCCTGACCACCCGCGACGGCGCGCCGAAGACCGGCGCGGCGGCGGCGGCGGCGGCCGCGACGCTGACCGCGAAGCCGAAGCCGAAGCCGCAGGGCGCACCGGCCGAGCGGGCCGAGCGGGCCGGCGGCATCGAGCGCAAAGACCCCGCCAAGGCGCGCGGCGAGCGCGGCGGAACCCTGCTGCGCACGCTCACCGACGAGCAATACGCGCGCCAGCTGGTCGCCCTGAAGCAGGCCAAGAAGGACGACGAGGTCCGCCGCAAGCGCGAGGCCGAGGAGGCCAGGCTCCGCTCCGAGCAGGAAGCCCGGCGCAAGATCGAGGAACAGGCCAAGGCCGAGGTCGAAGCCGAGGAGCGCCAGCGCCGCGAGGCCGAGGAAGCCGAGCGCTCGGCGGCCGAAGCGGCGGCCGAGACGGCGGCGCCACCGGCCGAGCCCGACCCTCCCGTTCCGGCCGAACCGCGCACTCCGGCCCGCGCCCCGGCCCGCCCGGCGGACGTCGAGGCGGAGAAACCCCGCGGACCGGCCCGCGGACGCGGCGGCCCCGGGGCGCCGAAAAAGCCGGCGCCCTCGCGCGGCCGCGGCGACGAGAAGCGCCGCACCGGCCGCCTGACGATCTCGAAACTCGGCGACGAGGAAGGCGGGCGCCAGCGCTCGCTGGCCGCCATGCGGCGGCGCCAGGAGCGCGAGAAGCGCCGGCTGATGGGCGGCCCGGTGGAGCGCGAGAAGGTGGTGCGCGATGTCCGCGTGCCCGACGCCATCACCGTGCAGGAACTCGCCAACCGCATGGCCGAGCGGGTCGGCGACGTGATCAAGTCGCTGATGAAAATGGACGTGATGGCGACCCAGAACCAGTCGATCGACCCGGCCACCGCCGAACTGGTGATCGAGGAGTTCGGCCACAAGATCGTCCGGGTTTCGGAATCGGATGTCGAGAACGTGCTCGAGAGCGCCGAGGACAAGCCCGAGGAGCTGCGGCCGCGGGCCCCGATCGTCACCATCATGGGCCATGTCGATCACGGCAAGACCTCGCTGCTGGACGCCCTGCGCAAGACCAACGTGGTGGCCGGCGAGGCCGGCGGCATCACCCAGCATATCGGCGCCTACCAGATCGTCACCGAGGGCGGCCACACGATCACCTTCATCGACACCCCGGGCCACGCCGCCTTCACTTCGATGCGGGCGCGCGGCGCCCAGGTCACCGACATCGTCGTGCTGGTGGTGGCGGCGGATGACTCGGTGATGCCGCAGACCGTCGAGGCAATCCACCACGCCAAGGCGGCCGGGGTGCCGATGATCGTGGCGATCAACAAGATCGACCGCCCCGGCGCCGACCCGCACAAGGTCCGCACCGGGCTGCTGCAGCACGAGGTGCTGGTCGAGGAGATGTCGGGCGAGGTGCTCGATATCGAGTGCTCGGCGATCACCGGCGAGGGGCTCGACAAGCTGGTCGACGCCATCGTCCTGCAAGCGGAACTGCTCGAGCTGAAGGCCAACCCGGACCGCCCCGCCGAGGGTGCGGTGATCGAGGCCAAGCTCGATGTCGGGCGCGGCCCGGTGGCCACCGTGCTGGTCCGGCGCGGCACCCTGCGACTCGGCGACATCTTCGTCGTCGGCGAGCAGTGGGGCCGGGTCCGCGCCCTGCTCGACGAACAGGGCGAGCGCATCGAGGAGGCCGGGCCGTCGGTCCCGATCGAGGTGCTGGGCCTGCAGGGCACGCCCGAGGCCGGCGACACCCTGAACGTGGTCGAGAGCGAGTCCAGGGCCCGCGAGATCGCCGGCTACCGCCAGCGCAAGGCGCGCGAGAAGCAGGCCGCAAGGGGCACCAGGGCGACACTCGACCAGCTTCTGGCGCAGGCCGGGGCGGGCGGCGGCATCAAGGAGCTGCCACTCGTCCTCAAGGCCGACGTGCAGGGCTCGGCCGAGGCCATCGTCCAGGCGCTGGAGAAGGTCGGCAACGACGAGGTCCGGGTCCGGGTGCTGCACTCGGGGGTCGGCGCGATCACCGAATCGGACGTGACCCTGGCGGATGCCTCCGGCGCCCCGATCATCGGCTTCAACGTCCGCGCCAACACCCCGGCGCGCGAGAGCGCGAACCAGAAGGGGGTCGAGCTCCGCTACTACTCGATCATCTACAATCTGGTCGACGACGTGAAGCAGGCCGCCTCGGGGCTGCTCAGCCCGGAGATCAAGGAGCACTTCGTCGGCTACGCCCGGATCAAGGAAGTGTTCAAGGTCACCGGGGTCGGCAAGGTGGCCGGCTGCGAGGTCACCGAGGGCGTCGCCCGGCGCGCCGCCGGGGTGCGCCTGCTGCGCGACAACGTGGTGATCCACGAGGGCAAGCTGAAGACGCTGAAGCGCTTCAAGGACGAGGTCAAGGAGGTCAACGCCGGCCAGGAATGCGGCATGGCCTTCGAGAACTACGACGACATCCGCGCCGACGACGTGATCGAGATCTTCGAGCGCGAGGAAATCGAGCGCACGCTGTGAGGGGCATGTCCCGGCGGTTGATCGGATGGATGGCCGCGGCGCTGACGGGCGCCGCGGCCTTCTTCTTTTCGGGCTGGCTCTGTCGGACGCCGATCTGCGCCCGGATCGCGCCCGACAATGCTTTCCGGGTGATCCTGCGAGGCTTCCCCCGGCTTGCAGCCTGCCTGCACAATCTCAATCCCGTTGTTGACTTTTCTGTTTCATGCATCATACTGCTTGAAACGAAAAGGAGACTCTGATGGCCGCCGATGTCACCCTCTTCCTAGTGCGCAGCGGCTGCGCGCCTGAAAGAGGGCCGCAAACGTATCGACTCACTTGCTCGAACTTTCGAAACCATGATTACGGATTCACAAGATAGCCCGCCACCGCCTGTCATTCGGCGGTGGAATGCTCCGGGCGCAAGTTCGATGAGGCAGAAATGAGTAGCGTCGTAGAAAGACCCGTCGTTCAATTCTTGATCGGCCTGCGGCAAACGGGCGGGCTCAGGGGAACTGACATCGCCAACTTCACCGACGTCTCAAAGGCGACGGTTTCGCGTTGGACCAATGGTCAGAAATCGCCGCATCCGCGCACACAGCTTATCCTATCCGACCTCCACTATGTGGTCATGCGACTGAGCGAGTATTACAACGCCGAGGAAATCCGAGCTTGGCTATACGCACGCCACCCCCAACTGGAGGGTGCGCGCGCAATCGATTTCATTCATGAGGATCGGTGCGAAGCGGTTCTCAACATACTCGATCGGCTTGATGCGGACGTTTACTTGTAGAGATGCCCGTGCCGATCCGCGACAGAGCCCTACTCGATGCGCTCGAACAGCGTGCACGCGCTCCCTTTTCGGGAACGGTCTGGAGGTCTGTCCGGATGGGGCGAAACCCGACACAATGTTGGCGTGCGGGCGGCCGCTGGGACGACAAATCATTCGATGTTCTTTACACCTCCGAAGACCGGGACGGGACCATTGAGGAGCGGCGGTTTCATTTGTTCAGAGGCCAGCCATTCCCACCGTCAACGATCCGATACGAGCTGTTCGAACTACGCCTACGACTTTCCGAGGTTATCTCGTTTCTTGATCTCGAGGCGCTCCAATTGGTCGGAATGGACACGGCTGGTTTTGGCCTGGCGTCCTACGCCGACAAAGAGATTGAATATCCCGGATCTCAGCAGATCGCCGAAGCCTGCTTTTTCTTGGGCGCCGACGGGATCCGCGTTCCAAACGCACGGCACCAATCCCTGAACTTGATTGTGTTCTGCGAGCAGGACACACAGATGGACCTGGAGATCGTCCGCAACCACGGGGTCGTCGACTGGAGAAAATAGTCGTCCTACGAACCAGAATCATAGAGGCATAGGCCTTTTAAGCTGGCGCGCGCTGCCAGCAATATCCCGAATGATAAGTATGGGTATATATGCATCCATCGGTTGCTGCGCTGGCATGTCGCCACGCATCGCTCTCCACTGGACACACCCGAGTCCCGGTGATAGAGCGCTGGCTTCCAAAAAAGGTGACCCGTCGAGATGGCAAAGCACAGTTACGAACCCGGCCCCTCCCAGCGCCAGCTCCGCGTCGGCGAGACCATCCGCCGGGCGCTGGCCGATGTGCTGACGCGCGGCGCCTTGCACGAGCCCGACCTCGACGGCGTCGCCATCACCGTCGGCGAGGTCCGCTGCTCGCCCGACCTCAAGGTCGCCACCGCCTACGTGCTGCCGCTCGGCGGGCGCGACGCCGAGCGCGTGCTGGCGGCGCTGGAGCGCGCCAAGGGCGAGTTGCGCCGCCGGGTCACCCGGGCGGTCAGCCTCAAGTTCTCGCCCGAGTTGCGCTTCCGCCTCGACCAGACCTATGAGCGCATCGACGACACCAACCGGATGCTGGACCAGGCCCGGGTGCGGCGCGACCTCGGCGAGGACTGACAGCGGATTGCGCGGCCCCCTCCCCCTTCCGGAGGGAGGGGTGGGGAGAGGGTCCGCGCCGCTTAATTGAACCCGGGAGAGATGAAACCCGGGGAACGCGTGCCCCAGTAGCCGGTCCGGTAGCCCCAGTAGCCGGTCCGGTAGCCGGTCCGATCGTCGCGCCGGCGGTCACGCCGCGCCGCGCGCCGCGTGATCCGCGCCTCGATCCGGCGCTCCATCCGCTGCAGGCGATATTGCAGCCGGTCGATGATCTGGCCGTTGCGCCGCGCCCGGCGGTCGCGCTGGTGCCCGTTGATCCGCTCCAGCCGGTGCAGGCGCGCCTGCAACCGGCCGATCGCCGCGTCCTTGGCGTGGAGGCCGCGAAGGGCGGGGATGCGATCGACCCTGTAGGCGATGCTTTCGAGCCTGTAGGCGATCCGGTGCGCGCCCGACCCGGCCTCGGCGGCGCCGGGCTGCACCAGCATGGCGGCCCCGAGGGCGAGCCCGCCGATGATGACGCCGCGCGCCATCCTGGTAACCCGTTCGATCATCGTCATCTCAGCCTCCTCGCTTGCGGTTGATCTGGAAATGGAACGCGCGGGCGGACCGGTTCCGTCGCGCGGAACGATCACAAACTGCTGATATCGCGGAAAAAAAGGGCCGCGTGAGCGGCCCGTGGTTAGGTTCCGGCGATGCCGAGGGGAAAAGCGCCGGACGGGGGAGTCGGATCAATAGCGATGCGGGTGCCAGCGATGGCCGTGCGGGGGGCGGCGCGGCGCGGCGCGGCGGTCCCAACGATCCCAGTGGCTCCGCCAACGGCTCTGCCACCGGTCGCGCCGGTGATCCCGGCGGTCGCTCCAGCGGTCCCGGCGGTCGCCCCGCCGGTCGCTCCAGCGGTCCCGGCGGTCGCCCCGGCGGTCGCTCCAGCGGTCGCGGCGGTCGTCCCGGCGGTCGCTCCAGCGGTCGCGGCGATGACTCCGGCGGTCGTCGCGCCATTCCACGCGCCGGTATTGGCCGCCGTCGCCCCGGTCCTGCCAGCGCTCCTGCTGGTCCGTCCCCCGGCCCGAATGACCGAAGGCGCCGTCGCGCTCCGCGTTGGCGGCCGGGGCCGGAACCGGCGCCGCCAGCATCAGCAACAGGGCGGCAACGGGGGCGATCAGCGTGGTTCTCAACAGCTTTCCAAACATCGGATGTTCCTTCCCATCTCGATCGGGTGATGCGGATTCCACGCAGCCCCCCGCCGCTTCCGTCGCACCGATCAGGAAAAGTTAACTGCGCCGGACAGTGGGACCCTACCGCCCCAGGGCGTCGATCTGGGCCGCCAGGCCGGCGTCGAGCGCAATCCCCTCGGCCGAGATCCGGGCCCGCAGCGCCTGACGCCGCCGCCCCGGCAGGCGGGCGTCGGCCTCGCCCTCGACCGCCGCCGCAAGCGCGCCGATCCGCTCCAGCGCCCCCGGAAACATCGCCTCCGGGTCGAGCACCATCAGGAACTGCCCGGTCCCGGGCGCCGCCCCCTCGGCGGTGAAGAACGACGACGCCTCGGCGGCGGTGTTCGCCCCGGTCACCCCGGCGGCGAGCAACTCCACCATCAGCGCCAGCGCCGCGCCCTTGGCGCCGCCCATCGGCACCATGGTGCCCTTCAGCGCCGCCGCCGGGTCGGTGGTCGGCTTGCCGTCGGCATCCAGCGCCCAGCCCTCGGGGATCGCCTCGCCCTGCTGCCCGGCGGCCATGATCCGCCCCCGCGCCACCCGGCTGA
>JACZTQ010000127.1 GCA_022573605.1 Pseudomonadota bacterium
GACCGGCTCGTAGCCCCCGGCATCGGCGCCCGGCGCGTCCACCTCCAGGGTCACCAGGCGGCGCGCCGGGCCGGCCTCGCGCTCCGCCAGAGCGGCCTGTTTGCCAATGAAATCGCCCTTGTCCCAGGCGATCCAGCGGTCCATGCCGGTCTCGCCGGCGGTGTAGCCTTGGGTGAACTCCTTCGACCAGATGCCGAAGCTCTTCTCGATCCGCATCGACAGCATGGCGTTGAAGCCGAATTCGACCGCACCGAGCGCCGACCCCGCCGCCTTGCAGGAACCCCGCCATCACCCCGCAGGCGGCCCAGTAGTTCGGCACCCCGGGCACCGGCCCGACCAGCGGGTTGCCGTCGGGGGTGAAGGTGAAGGCGCCGTTGACCCATCGCTTGATGCCGGCCTCGGCCAGGCAGGGATAGCGCGCAAAACCCTTCTCCAGCTCGCCGGCGATGCGGCCGATATCCTCCTGGATCAGCTCGATGCCGTAATCCCACGGCGCGCCGTCCATGTTCCAGTGCTGATACGAGGTCTCGTAGATGCCGAGCAGCATCCCCTGCCCCTCCTGGCGCATGTAGGTATAGCCCTCGAGATCGATGCCGAAGGGCAACTCGCGCTCCAGCGCCGCGACCTCCGGGATGGTCTCGGTGACCAGGTAGTGGTGCTCCAGCGGGGTCACCGGCAGGTCGATCCCGACCATCCGCCCGCACTGCTTGGCCCACAGCCCGCCGGCGTTGACCACATGCCCGGCGATGACGGTGCCCTGCTCGGTCACCACCTCCCAGCAGCGGTCGCCGCGCGGGTTCAACTCCAGCACCCGGTTGTGCTCGACCACGGCGGCGCCCATCTTGCGGGCCGCGATGGCGTAGGCATGGACCACGCCGGAGGGGTCGACATGGCCCTCACTCTCGTCATGGAGCCCGCCCAGCACGCCCGCGATGTCGATCACCGGCAGCATCTCCTTGATCTCTTCCGGGCCGACCAGCCGGCAGCTGTCGATGCCCATGGTCTGGAACACCCGGTAGGCGTGCTGCAACCATTCCCAGCGCTCCGGCGCGGCGGCGAAGTTGACCCCGCCGGTCATGTGCAGGCCGATGTTCTGGCCCGATTCCTTCTCGATCTCCGGCAACAGGTTGATGGTGTAGGCCTGCAAGGCGGCGATGTTGGGGTCGGCGTTGAGCGCGTGGATGCCGCCCGCCGCGTGCCACGACGAGCCCGCCGTCAGCACCGAGCGCTCGATCAGCGCGATGTCGCTCCAGCCCATCTTCGCCAGGTGATACAGCACCGAGGCGCCGACCACGCCGCCGCCGATGACCACCACCCGATTCTGCGATTTCATCGCCGCCACCGCCTTCGGACCCACCTGCCGGCGGAAACTCTACGCAAAGCCGGACGGCCCGTCTAGACACTAATGTCCAGAACGCTTAGGATAGCTGATATGGATGCCATCCCCGAGCCCGCGCCGAAAGGCCCCCCGCTGAAAGGAAACGTCAAGGTCACCCGCGAGGACTGGCTGAAGCTGGCCGGCGAGGTGCTGATCGAACGCGGCGTCAGCCAGGTGAAGGTGCTCACCCTGGCCCGCAGCCTCGGCGTCTCGCGCTCGTCGTTCTACTGGTATTTCCACGGCCGCAAGGACCTGCTCGAGCGGTTGCTGGAGGGCTGGGAGGGCCAGAACACCCGCGCCGTGCTCGACCACGCGGCCCGGCCCGCCGGCAACATCTGCCGGGCGGTGATGCACCTGTTCGAGTGTTTCATGGACCCCGACCGGTTCGACCCGAGGCTCGATTTCGCGGTGCGCGAATGGGCCCGGCGCTCTCCCGCCGTGCGCGCCCGGCTCGACACCGCCGACGCGGCCCGGATCGACGCCATCCGTGTGATGTTCCTGCGCCACGGTTTCGAGGAACTTGAGGCCTTCAGCCGCGCCCGGATCATCTATTTCATGCAGATCGGCTACTACGCCTTGGTCGAGAACGAGCCCTTCGAGACCCGTATCGCCCTGCTGCAACCCTATCTGGTCGCCTACACCAGCGAGGCGCCGGACCCGGCCGAGATGTGGGCCTTCCTCGAGGTGGCGCGGGGATTGTTGGAGCGGCAGCACCGGTACGTGTGATCGCTGCACCATCTGCCAATTTGCCCGAGGTTGGCGCGCCAACAAGCTTGACCCGGAGAATCTTCTGCCTGATCGATGATCGGCGGCAAGATGACAACGGCGCCCGAGCGGCGCCTGGAACTCAGGGTGCGGACGATGACCGAGCAACGGGAACACCGGGAAAACAACGATGCCATCGAAACCCGGTTGCGGGTTCTGAGTTGGAATATCTGGTGGCGCTACGGGCCGTGGGAGCGCCGCCGGCCCGCCATCGCGGCGACCCTTGCCCGGCTCGATGCCGACGTTATCGCGCTGCAGGAAGTCTGGGGCGACGGGACCACCAATCTTGCCGCCGAACTGGCCGCCGAACTGGGCTACCACCATGTTTTCGCAGCGAGCATGGAAAGGGAGGGGATCGGTTTCGGCAACGCGCTGCTGTCGCGCTGGCCGATCGCGCGCAGTGACTCGATCATGCTGCATGGCGAGAAGGAGACCGGCGAGGGCCGACTCGCCCTGTTTGCCGAGGTCGATGGCCCGCGGGGCCGGGTGCCGGCATTCTGCACCCATCTGAACTGGAAATTCGAACACAGCCACATTCGCCAACGCCAGGCGGCGGACCTCGCCCGTTTTGTCGACCGCATGCGGCCCTGGAGCTTCCCGCCCATCGTGTGCGGCGATTTCAATGCCGACCCGGGGTCCGATGAGATCCGGATGCTGACCGGGCTGGCGGCCTGTCCGGTCGAGGGCCTGGTTTTTCACGATGCGTGGAATTGCGCCGGCGGCGGCGGACCCGGCCATACCTGGGAAAACGCCAACCCCTATGTCGAGGCCAAATTCGAACCCGACCGCCGGATCGACTACATCCTGACCGGCTGGCCGATGGCGCGCGGCGCCGGCCAGGTGGTGGCGTGCCGGGTCACCGGCAACGAGCCGGTCGATGGCGTCTGGCCCAGCGATCACCACGCGGTGCTGGCCGAACTGCGCTACTAACCAACTCCAAAAATAAGCTCGGCCGCCTTTGATTCAGGTCAACGACCGGCCCGCCAGGCAGTCTAACCTCGAGCTGCGCGGGTGGTGGTATTTTGATTGACGGACGGAGAACACCATGAAACGCCAAGGAAAAGTGGCCGCGGAGATTTTGCGCGCCACCGGGGCCGGATATGTCCCGACGCCGAGGTCGGGCCATTGGCTGGCCGCCCTTTGTGTCCTGGGGATCGCCGTGGGGAGTCCCGTCAATGGCTGGGCGGCGGAGCATTCGAACGGCGTGCACGCCGCCTCTCCAAGCGATACCTTCGAAATCGCCCAATCGACCGCGAAAAGCGGCGCCATGGATGGCGCCATGGGCGGCGCCCACGACCATGCCGCCGACGCGGCATGCCATATCGAGGTCGAACTGACGGATGCCGCGGAACGGCAACTGGGCGGGGCTCTGTACACAGGACCCACGCTCACCCCCGACGAAATCCTGGCGACCATGAAACAGGCGCATCTTGTCCACCATCCTCAACATGGCGGCTCCTTCGCCATGGCGCCGAACAAGATGAACCATGTCGAGGTGGTCTATTCCGAGAGCTGCGGGGTCCGGGTATATCTCTACAACGCCTACACCAGGCACATCCGGGTCGATCGCTTCATGGCCTTCGTGAAGTTCGTCCCCCGCGACGAAGAGCAGTTCGAGGCGATCCGTTTCGTCGAGCCCTCGATGATGGGCGATTACCTGGGAACGGGCGCGGATCACGGGGTGGAGCCCCCGTTCGATATCGAGCTCTTCATGAAGTTTCCCGGCAGCGACATGGTGGAACTGTTCAACATCAAGCCCAATTTCAAGCAACGCAAGCTGTTCGTGGGGGTCGGCGAAGTCGTCACCATCGACAGTGGCCGCCCGGGACTGGTGATCGACCACGAAGCCATTCCCGGCTATATGGGCGCCATGACGATGCCCTACGCCGTTACCGGCGCCGAATTGCTGGACCGCGTGAAACCGGGTATGCGGATCAGGTTCAAAATAAATGCGGAGCGGGGCGTGATTGTCGCGATCGAACCGATCGGCCGGTGACCGCGAATTTGGATAAGCGTCGCTATCGGGCAGGTTGTACCGCCTGCCCTTGATCGGAACCGATCAGCGAAGCTTGGCGCACCCCTCGCCGCTTGCGCCCCCCTCTCCCCGTGGGAGAGGGGTCGGGGGAGAGGGCTGTGCCGCCGGGCGCGGCGTGGCGGGGATCATTGGCGGGCGCCGCCGCCATCACTCCTCCGGCTCGTCCTTCTCGTCGAACAGGATTCGCGCCTGGTCGCCCTCCAGATCGTCGTACTGGTTGTGCTTGAGCGTCCACAGGAAGGCCACCAATCCGATCAGCCCGAGCCCGATCGAGACCGGGATCAGGAGGCCCAGCACGGTCATCGCGCCCACCGCAATCGCACCGCGTTCAGGGTCACCGCGATCGAGGAGCCCGACATCGCCAGCGCCGCGATCAGCGGCGTCACCAGTCCGGCCAGCGCCACCGGGACCGCGACCGCGTTGTAGGCGGCGGCCGCCGCCAGCGCCAGCGCCAGCGGATGGCGCGAGACCCCGGCCAGCGCCGCCGCCAGCGGCCAGGCCGGGTCGTCGTCGGGCGGACCGGAGACCAGCACCGGGCGGCCCTCGGTCAGCGTCCCGGTCTTGTCGAACACCACCATGTCGATGCCCGCCAGCCGCTCCAGCGCGCCGCCGTCTTTGAGGAAAATCCCGCGCTTGAACAGCCGCCCCCCGGCCACCGCATGGACCGCCGGCACCGCCAGCCCCAACGCACAAGGGCAGGTGATGATCAGCACTGCGGTGGCGATGGTCAGCGCCAGGCGCAGATCGCCGCTGACCCAGAGCCAGCCGAGGAACGCCGCCGCCGCGACCAGGTGCACCCCCGGCGCATAGACCCGCGCCGCCCGGTCGGCCCAGCGGTCGTAGCGGGTGCGGCCCCGCTCGGCGCTCTCGATCATGGCGGCGATCTCGGCCAGCAGGGTCGCCTCGCCGGTCGCCGCCACCCGCACCCGCAGCGGCCCCGACCGGTTCAGCATCCCGGCATGGACCTGCCGTCCCGGCCCGACCGGCTCGGGATTGTTCTCGCCGGTGACCATCGAGCGGTCGAGATCGCTGCTCCCGGCCTCGATGCGGCCGTCGGCCGGCACCCGCTCGCCCGGCGCCACCTCGACCAGCGCGCCCGGCGCCAGATCCTCGATCGCCACCGTCTCGCGCCCGCCGCCCGGCCCGATCACGGTGGCGGCGCGGGCCGACATCGCGGTCAGCTCGGCCGCCGCCGAGCGCGCCGAGGCGCGGGAGCGGTGGTCGAGATAGCGCCCGATCAGCAGGAAGAAGATCAGGCTGATCGCGGCGTCGAAATAAGCCTGCTCGCCGCCGTGGATGGTCTCAACGAGCGAAGTCCCCGCCGCCATGCACACCGCCAGCGAGATCGGCACGTCCATGTTGAGCCGCCGCGCCGCCAGCGCCCCCAGCGCCGAGCGAAAGAACGGCATCCCCGAAAAAGCGATCGCCGGCAGCGCGATCAGGGCCGAGATCCAGTGCAGCAGGTCGCGCGTCGCCGCCTCGGCCCCGGCCCAGACCGAGACCGACAGCAGCATCACGTTCATCGCCGCGAACCCCGCCACCGCGAGGCGTACCAAGAGGTCGCGCCCGGCGCTGTCGCGGTCGACCTCGGCCATCGCCGCCGCATCGTAGGGCCGGGCCTCGTAACCCAGCTCGCCGAGCCGCCCCAGCACCGCCTCCACCGAGCCCGGCGCCGGGTCGTAGCGCACCCGCACCCGGCGCATCGACAGGTTGACCCGGGCCGAGGTCACGCCCTCGAGCTTGCCCAGCCCGGTCTCGATCGCCCGCATGCAGCCGGCGCAACGAATGGCGGGCACCATCAGATCGACGCTGGCGGTGTGCCCCTCGGCCGGGCGCGCCCAGCGTTCGGCACCCATGCGGGGCATCCGCTCAGCCGCCGCCGAGGCCGCCAGACCGGCGGAACAGCAGCCGCCCGGTGTGGATATGGCGCCCGATATCGTCACGGTATCGCGCATCAGGCGGGATTCCGGATGTAGAGCTGCGCCACGGCTTCGAAGCTGCCGCCCTCGGCGTCCGTTCCGGTGATGACAATCCGCCACATCCCCGGCGCCAAAACCAGCGACGCGGCATAGCCGTCCGCGCCCTCGGCCAACTCGAGGCGCATATCCTCGCGTGCGCCGGCGGGGCGGCCGACCACCGCCACCAGGTTCAGCCCGGTCACCGGCACTCCGTCGCGCCCGGTCATCGCCACCCGCAGCGTGCCATCGCCGTAATCGGCCGCGGCCTTCCAGCCCAGCGCCCGCTGGGCTGCCGTCTTCCTGTTCCAGCCCTGGCTGGCGACATAGGAGTTCTTCACCACCAGCCCCGGGAAGGTGCTGGTCGCCGCGAACAGCATCGCCAGGTTCGCCGCGAGGACCACCCCGAACGCCGCCACTGCGATCAGCAGCACCTTTTTCCCGGTCAATGGTTTCGGTTCAGTGCTCATCTCGAAGGCCCCCGGAAATGCGTATCGTAGGACGCGCGCTCATGGGTGACCAGATCCTCGACCCAGATCCGCACCGGCGTGCGCTCCGCCATGGTGAACCACGGCCGCGCCAGCAGGAACACGCGCAGTTTCCTGGCCTCGTCGGCGTCGATCTCGAACTCGTTCCGATCCATGCCCTGGATGTCGAGGCGCAGCTCGGGGTCCGAGCTGACCGAGATGCGGAAGGGATGCGGCTCGGCGTTCATGTTCTGGATCTTCACCGTGTAGCCATTGCGGATGGTGCCGTCGCTGAGCGTCACATAGAGCGGGTTGCGGTCGGGCGCCACCGCCAACCCGATCGAGTCGCGCATGAACAGCGCCACCACCATGCCCACCCCGATGGCGCTCCACAGCACGGTGTAGAGGATGGTGCGCGGCCGGACCACCCGCTTCCACACCGGCGCCGGCGCGGCCCCGGCGCGCTCCAGCGGCTCGTCGGCCAGGGTGCAGTAGTCGATCAGCCCGCGCGGCTTGCCGATCCTGGCCATGATGTCGTCGCAGGCGTCGATGCACAGCGCGCAGGTGATGCAGCCGATCTGCTGGCCCTGGCGGATATCGACCCCGGTCGGGCAGACCGCGACACAGGCGTCGCAGTCGATGCAGTCGCCCAAAAGCTCCGCGCCCGCCTTCTTGCGGTGCTTGCCGCGCGGCTCGCCGCGCCACTCCTTGTAGGTGACGATCAGCGAGTTCTCGTCCAGCATCGCCCCCTGGATGCGCGGCCAGGGGCACATGTAGATGCAGACCTGCTCGCGCATGAAGCCGCCGAAGATGAAGGTCGTCGCGGTCAGCACGCCGACGGTGGCATACGCGACCACTGGTGCTGTGCCCGAGAACAGCGCCAGGAACAGGGTCGGCGCATCGGCGAAATAGAACACCCAGGCGCCCCCGGTGGCGACCGCGATCAACAGCCAGATTGCCCATTTCGAGAGCCGCGCCGCGATTTTCTCCAAGTTCCACTTCTGCCTCAGCAGCCGGAACTGGGCGTTGCGGTCGCCGTCGATCCAGCGCTCCACATGCTGGTAGAGATCGACCCACACCGTCTGCGGGCAGGCATAGCCGCACCACACCCGGCCCAGTATCGAGGTGAACAGGAACAGCCCCAGCCCGGCCATGATCAACAGCCCGGCGACGTAATGGAACTCCTGCGGCCAGATCTCGATCCAGAAGAAGAAGAACCGCCGGTTGGCCAGGTCGACCAGCACCGCCTGGTCCGGCAGATGCGCACCGCGGTCCCAGCGGATCCAGGGGGTGACGTAGTAGATCGCCAGCGTGACGCCCATGATCCACCACTTCAGACGGCGGAAGGCGCCGCCCACCGCCTTGGGGAAGACCGGTTCGCGCGCAGCATAGAGGCCCGGGCTCTCGGCAGTCCCTTCGGGCATGACAATTCGCTCCATGATTGAGAATCATTCCAAGGTCACAATGGTGACGTGCACCCCATCATACCTTGATCCCGATCAACCGCCACCGGATGCTCCGGAATGTCGCGATTCCAAAGGAATCACGCCGAAAAACTGCGTAAATCCAATATACTCCGCCTTTACGTTGAGAAACTAGTCGAAATCGGCTAAACTCCCGCCAGTGAGGAATTGAGGGTAATCCAGAGGGGTGCACACGGCCTGTCATGTGTAGTGAAGTCGCTTTTCGACCTCCGGTAGAACCGCCGCGGAGGGGCAGAATGAAAGACGGTCTGTTGCCGGTCGTCGCAGCAGTGGGAGGCGTCGCGGCCATCCTGATCTGGAGCATGTCGGTGCACGATCCCTACTGGCGGCTGTTCGAATCCCAGAGCGTGCCGGCCCCGGCTTATGAACAACCCGAGGATCTGATCGCGGTGCTGGCGAGCGTGACGCCGGAGTTCGCCAACAACGATGCCGGCGCCATCAGCCCGGCGGCCGATCCGCTGGCCAGCGCCGGGCACGCCAACGTCGCTCTCGGCATGCTCCCCTCCATCCCCCCCGACATCATCGTCCGCGAGGCCGAGGCCGCGGCAATCCCCGAGCCGATGATCGCTCTGGTGCCGCCGTTCGAGCCGGAACCGATGCCTGGCCCGGCGGGCGAACAGATGATCGCGTCCCAGTTGCCACGCGCCCCCATTTTCCCCCCGATCCATTT
>JACZTQ010000128.1 GCA_022573605.1 Pseudomonadota bacterium
TTGTGCCAAAAGGCGACATTCCGACGGATAGGAAGCAAACGGATTTACCATCCCGCACCAGCGAGTCTCCGAAAATCAAGGCGCCACAAAGGCCGATTTCAGGAAAGCGCGATGACCGATACTGCCGCCGCCGCGCTGTGCGACCGGACCAAGCATGCCTTGATCCTACAGCGCCCGGCCGGACGGTGCGACCGCATTGGTGTGCCTTCACGCGAACAGTGTCCGTTCGATGAACCAGTAGCCGCCGAGCCCGGCGATCAGGGCGGAGACGGCATAGACCAGGGCCGGTCTGCGCGCCGGCGCTGCGGGTGCGCGCGTAGTCAGACGGTCGATAACGAGAAGCAGCGGCACGACGATGGCGACGATGGCGACCTGCCCGATCTCGACGCCGATATTGAAGAAAGCGAGGGCGATGAGCAGCGCATCCTGCGGCAGCCCGATGTCGCGCAGCGCGCCGGCAAATCCGAAGCCATGGATGAAGCCGAGGAAGAAGGCGACCCGCCAACGCCGCTCGATCCGCCGGTCGAAGAAGTTCTCCAGGGCGACGGCGACGATGCTCGCAGCGATCAGCGGCTCGACCACGGCGCTCGGCAGGCTGACCAGATCGAGCGCGGCGAGCGAGAGCGTGATCGAATGGGACAGCGTGAAGGCGGTGATCACCTTGACCACGGCCCAGACGCTCCGCGCCCAGAGCAGCAGGGCGAGCAGGAACGCGACGTGGTCGTAACCGGTGGAGAGGTGCTCGGCGCCGGAAGCGAGATAGCGGGTGGCAACCTCGGTCAGGGGAAGCGGGGCTTGAATTTCCAGCCGGTTCCGCGTTCGGGTGAGTGCTGCGGGGAAGGCATCGTCGCCCTTGAGCAGCACGACGTGCTGGATAGTCGCCGGGTTGGTCTCCTGCAACAGCCAGCTGCGGTAAGACAGGCCGGCCTCGGCGGTGCCGCAGGGCGCCTTCAGGACCGCGAGGACGCCGTCCTCGACCGCCACCAGCTCCACGACCTCGAGGGGACACACGGCCGAGTCCGTTTCGATGGCCGCGGTGGCGCGCAGGTGGACCCGGACCGCCGCCGCCGCTCCGGCGAGCAGCTCGGGATCGACGCGCCCCCCGGGGTCGAGCAGTTCGACGCCGGCGGCGCGCTCCAGATCGCTGCCCTTGATCGAGAGCTCGACCAGGGTTTCGCGTTCGTCGGCGATCACGGTAGCGACGGTCATGCCCGGATCGTGGGCCCGTGCCGATGCGCAGAGGCCGAACAGCACCACCAGCGCCAGGAGCAGGCGCCTAGCCATCGACGGGTTCCGGCCGTCCTTCCAGGAAAGCGAGGCTGCCCGGATGCCAGGGGATGCCGAAATCGTCCGGTCGTTTCGGCGCAGGAGCCAGGTCGGTTCCGACCAGGGCGCCGGTGACCAGCCAGGCATGGCGCACGGGAAAGTCGGCCCGGGCGACCAGGAGCCGGCCGGCGACCGGCGTCAGGATCCGAAGCGCGATTGCGCCGTAGGCCTCGAAGCGCCCCGTCCCCCGCAGCATGGCGGCGGCGTCCGCGGCGCCCAGGGTCGCGACCGCCATCTGCGCGGTGCCGAGCAGGCTGGCGAGCCGCCCGGCGTCCGGTGCGCGGGCGACCCGAGATTTGGCCGCCGGCAAGTGCTTCTCGAGCAGCGCCACTACCCGCTTGGCCAGGTCGTAGGTCTCCGGATCGGCCTTGTGGCAGCCGATCAGGAGATGCTTCTTCCGATAGACGACCCACTGTCCGTAGGGCGTATGGCCGCTCAGCAGCAGCACCATGGCCGCCCCGGCAGACAGCCACAGGGCTCGCCGCCGGTTCACTCGGCGAAGACGTCCTCGTTCAGCACCGCGGTGACGATATAGTTCGGCACATCGACCACCTGCCCGACCCGGAGATCGACCGCGACGCTCGCCAGGATGTAGGCTTGCTCGGCGTCGAGGCCGTGTTCGCGCTGGATGTAGGCGATCATCTTGATCAGGGCGTCCCGCGCGGCCAGCGTCAAGTCCTCGGACAGGTTGCTCAGGTTCTGGATCTTCTGGCTCTCAAGGTAGGTATACTGGGGCGGTATCTCGCCCGCCGTCTTCAGCGGCAGACCGATGGTCTGATAGAACTTCGACGGCTCGATGTCCTTGATCTGGGAGCCGCCTTCGACCTCCGGGCCCTTGATGAACGAACCCTGGCCCTTGCGGATCTCCGTCGTCACCGTGACCACCGCACCGGTCTCGATTGCGGTGCCGGAAACCTCGCCGTCGCCCTGCGCGTAATGCACGTCGCCGACGAACAGGCCGCAGCCGTCGATGAAGCAGGGCAGCAGCAGGGTCGTACCCACCTGCATCTGCTGCACGTCCATGTTGCCTCCGTTCTCGCGCGGCGGAATCGTGCGCAGGCACTGATCCTTGGCGCTTCCCTGCGGTCCGCAGACCGCGCTCGGCTGCGCGCCGGTCGGCTGCGGCAGCAGGACGATGCCACCGGCCGCGCCGAGCGCCGCTTCGCGCACCAGCCAGGAGTCGATTTCCGGTTGGCCGGGCATGATCCCGACAGAGCCCATGAACGCCTCGTAGGGGACCTTGACACCCGGCATCTGATCGGATTCGGCGTGGGTGCGCGTCAGCCGCCAGTTGATCAGGTAGGGCTCGGTGTAGATATCGCGCAGGAAGCCGAAACCGGGAATGATGACGGTATAGCCGTATTCGTCCGGCACGATATCGACCAGCGTGATCGCGAGCACATCGCCGCGCTCGGCGCCCTCGATATAGACCGGTCCGGTCATGGGATGCACGAGATTGAGATCGATGGCCAGTACGTCGGCGGAATTGGACTCTAGGGTCAGGTCGGAATCCAGCGCGTCCCGCGTATGGAACACGATCATGTCGCCGGGCTTGGCGCGCGCGACCGCGGGGATGTCCGGGTGATAGCGGTTGAAGCAGTTCGGATCGTCGACGCAGTGGACGCCCTGCTTGGCGATGACGACCCGGTTCTGCCACTTCGAGTCGGTCGTATCGGCTGGGGCTGTTCCAGCATAGCCAAATAGGGCAGTCGCGCAGAGCGCGAGGCGTAATTTCATGATTTTCTCCCTGTCGTTTCGGGCAGTTTGTGCCCTGATGTTTCATCCGAGATTTCCCGGATGACTCCTCCCATTCGCTGAAAACGGTAGCACAATGCGCATTACGACGCCATCAGGCCATCCTTGCCGGCTCAAACCCCGTGACCGTCGGAGTTGGGTCAAAGAGCGACCTTTGGCACCGTTAGGCGCTGCGTCTGGGATGCGGCAGTAAGGGGACATAAAGCAAGGCGGGCTGGCCCGTTTGGGGGTGGGGCCACACCGCGCTTCCCGCTGGGTACGCGCGCCAGTGGGCGGCCCAAGGGGCGTAAAACGGTGGCGGCCGCGACGGAGGTATCCGCGCGGCCGCCTGTCCCCCCGCACCCTCGCCGAAACGGGGGGACGGGCCGGGTTCAATGGGGGAGAGCCCCGGCCCGTGAGCGATTCTCAGACGATGAAATCGCCCTCGCCGAGCTGGGCCAGCGTGATGTCGTCGATCTTGACGAGATCGCCGCCGCCAAGATCGACGAAGGTGTCGCCGCCCTCTTCGGTCGCGCTGGCGAGCACCGCCGCCGCGTCGGCGAAGCCGTAGGCGGAGACGTCGATCTGGTCGATTCCAGGCTCGAAATCGTGGATCTTGTCCTGCCCGCCGTCGGCGAAGACGAAAGTGTCGGCGCCGGAATTGCCCCACAGGTCGTCGTTGCCCGAGCCGCCGTTCAGCACGTCGTTGCCTTTGCCGCCGCGCACCTCGTCGTCGCCGGCGCCGCCGTTGACGATGTCGTCGCCGCCGCGGCCCTCGAGCCGGTCGTCCCCGCCAAGGCCCTCGATCCGCTCGTCGGCCCGGGTGCCGCGAATGCGCTCGCCGGCGTCGCTGCCCTCGATCAGCACCAGGTCGCTGCCCGAATCGTCGCCACCCGAGTCGTCGCCGCCCGTATCGGTGCCCGGCGCGTCGCCGGAGCCCTGGTCGGGGGCGCCATCATCGCTGGCGGTGTCGCCCTCGAAGCTCGCCGCGATATCCTCCAGGCGGGCATAGTCGTCCTCGGTCGCCTTGTGGCGCTCGATGCGCTGGCCGTCCGCGTCGCGCAATTCGTACCTGCCGAACTCGATCCGCTCGCGCGAGCCGTCCGAGTAGCGGACCGAGTAGCGGATGTCGATGTTGTCGCCGTCGATCTCGACCTTGATGACTGTCGGTTCCATTGCCGCCTCCTTGGTTGTCCTGATGGATCGAGGCTAGGCCGGGCGGAAATCCGCCGACACGGGCGGAGGTCGGGCGATCTGACCGGGCCTTGGTCCGAGACGGCGGCTGGACTTTGGTCTGATCGGCGGGGAGCGCCGCGCGGGGCGGAAACAAGCATAAAGACAACACGCATTTCTAGTGCTGATTCAGATAGATATGATAAAATGCCAAAGCAATCCGAGAGCTTGCAATGCCCGACCAAAGCCGGGGCGATTCGCCCATCGCCCGATCGGCGTCAGGCGCTTTGCCGGAGCCGTGGCGCCGGGGGGCGGCCGTTCACCCGGCAGCCCCAGGCCTCGCGCGCCAGCAGCGCCGCCTCGACCCGGTTGCGCACCGCGAGCTTGTGCAGGATGGCGGTCATGTAGTGCTTCACCGTCTTTTCGCGCAGCCCGGTCTCGCCGCCGATCTCGCGGTTGCTCAGGCCGCGGGCGAGCCGACGCAGGATGTCCTCCTCGCGCTTGGTCAGATCCTCGATGCCGGATCGGTCCGGGCCGGCGCCGCCCCGGGCCGGCCGCGACCTGAGCATCCTGGCCGCCAGCGACGGCGAGACGTAGGCGCCGCCCCCGGCAAGCTGGCGCACGACCCGGACCAGGTCGGCGCCGCCGATACCCTTCAGGACATAACCGTGCGCGCCCGCATCGAGGGCCGCCTTGACGTCGTCGCCGTCCTCGGAGACGGTCAGCATGGCGACGCAGACCTCGGGATGGGCGGCCAGGATACGCCGCGCCGTGCGCACGCCGCCGCCCGGCATCGAGATGTCGAGCAGGGCGACGTCGGGGCGCAGCTCGCGCACCACCGCCTCGGTCTCGGCGGCACAGCCGACCTGGCCGACGATCTCGATCCCCTCGGCCTGCGACAGAGTGCGGGCGACGCCGTCGCGGTAGAGCGGGTGATCGTCCGCGATCACGACTCGGATTGTTCGCGCCATTGCGCCCCCTCCTGACCAATTTCCGTTGTGCTACAACCTAAGGTGAGCAAGCTGAACCAGACCTGACCGCGCCTGTCATCTCGCTGTCAGGTTGGCGCAACCGGGGCGGAGATGATTGTCCGCCGGCGCCGGGGGCTGAAACCGCCGGCTTTGACAATCCGGCCCGATCGGGGTCTCATCGGCGGCGCCATCGAGTGAGACGATTGGGGGCCAGATGATTGGGGAATCGGATGGACGGACCGGAAGGCCATGCGGCGGAGGGGCTTGAGCTGCTCGATGTCGGGGTTGCGATCTTCGACAAGGAGACCCGGCTGGTCTTCGCCAACCCGGCGTTTCGCGCCTTGCGGCGCTATCCGGACGAGATCTGCCGCGCGGGCGTGACCCTGGAGGCGCTGCTGCGCTTCAATGCCGAGCGCGGGGATTTCGGGCCCGGCGACGCCGATGCCCAGGTCGCCGAACGCCTGGCCGAGATCAGCGAGGCCGAGCCGCGCGAGATCGAGCGCGAGATGGCGGACGGCCAGATCCTGCGCATCCGCTACCGGCGCACCGGCTCGGGCGGCCTGCTGGTCACCTTCGACGACGTCACCGCCGAGCGCCGGGCGCAGGCGGCGCTGGCCCTCAGCGAGGAGCGCCACGCGCTGGTCACCCGGGCCACCAGCGACGGCATCTACGACTGGAACGTGACCGACGATCTGCTCTACGTCTCCGACACCCTGATGCGGCTGTTCGAGTTCGATCTTGACATCAAGGCGTCGCGGATGTGGGCCGAACGGGTGCACGAGGACGACTACGACGCCTACGTCGCGGCGATCGGGGCGCATTTCAAGGGCGAGACGGAGGCGCTGGAATGCGAATACCGGGTCCGGAAAGGCGATGGCGGCTATCGCTGGGTGCACGACCGCGGGGTCGGCGTGCGCGACCGGGACGGGCGGGTCACCCGGCTGGTCGGCGCGGTGCGCGACATCACCGAGATCAAGGAGGCCAGGGCCGAACTCGACCGCACCGAGGCGCGGCTGCTGTCGTCGCTGGCGACGATTTCGGACGGCATCCTGCTGGTCGACGCCGACAACCGGGTGCAGCTCTGGAACGACCGCTATATCGAGCTCTTCTCGGAGGCGGCGGGCGGGGCCGATATTTCGGAGGTGATCTTCAAGGGCCGGCCGTTCTTCGAGATGATCCGCGACGGCTACAATCTGGGCATGTTCAAACCGCACCCGGACGGCGTCGACGCCTGGGTCGCGGCGCGCACCCAGGCCTGGGAGCAGCCGGCCTCGCAATGGGAGATGGAACTTGCCAACGGCAACTGGCTGCTGCTGAACGAGCGCCGGATGCCCGATGGCGGCCGGGTCTCGGTCTATACCGACATCACCGAACTGAAACGGCGCGAGCAGGAGGCGCAGGCGGCGCGCGAGCGCTTCGAGGAGGCGATCGAGGCGATCTCGTCCGGCTTCGCGCTGTTCGACGCCGAGGACCGGCTGGTGATCTGGAACTCGCGCTTCCAGGAGTATTTCTCCGAAGTGGCGGATGTCTTCACCCCCGGTGTGCCGTTCCCGGAAATACTGGCGGCATCCAACGAGCGCGGGATGTTTCCGGGCGCCGGGGACGATCCCGAGGGGTTCCTCACCGCCCTGCTGGAGAAACGCGCCAAGGGTGTCGGGCAGGCCCGCGAGCAGCATCTCGCCAGCGGGGTCTGGCTACAGATCACCGACCACCGCACCAAGGATGGCGGGCTGGTCTCGATCTATACCGATGTCACCGAACTGAAGGCCCGCGAGGCGGAAATCCGCAAGCAATCGGCGATCCTGGAGCTGACGCTGGAGAACATGGGCCAGGGCATCTCGATGGTCGACCGCGACCTGAACACGGTCGCCTTCAACAAGAAGTTTATCGAGATGTTCGAGTACCCGGAGGAGCAGTTCGGGCGCGGCTTCTCGATGGCGGACGCCTTCCGCTACAACGCCGAGCGCGGCGAGTACGGCCCCGGCGATGTCGAGGAACAGGTCCGCGAGCGGTTGGAACTGTCGCGCAAGTTCCTGGCCCACCGCTTCGAGCGCATCCGGCCCGACGGCACCGTGATCGAGATCGTCGGCAACCCGATCGAGGGCGGCGGCTTCGTCTCGACCTACACCGATATTACCGAGCGCAAGCGCGCCGAACAGGCCTCGCGCGACAGCGAGGCGCGGCTGCTCGGCATCCTGGAGAACAGCCCGATCGGCGTCGCGATAATCGACGACGACAACATCATCCGCTTCCACAACCCTCGTTTCCCCGAGATCCTGGGCGGCGCCGGCGAAGACCTCGTCGGCACCTCGAGCGCGCGGTTCTGGACCGACCGGAAGGAACGCGAGGAATCGATCGCGCAGTTCCGCGAGGAAGGCCGGGTGCGCAGTCGCGAGGTGAGGTATCGCGCCATGGACGGCCGGGACATCTGGTCGCTGTCGAGCTACGAAAAGGCCGAGTGGGAGGGCAAGCCGGCGCGCCTGATCTGGATCTACGACATCACCGAGGAGAAGGCCAACCGCGAGGCGCTGGTGGTTGCCCGCGACGAGGCCGAGGCGGCGCTGGCCGACTTGCAAAAAGCCCAGCAGCGGCTGGTGCAGGCCGAGAAGATGGCCAGCCTGGGCCAGCTCACCGCCGGCATCGCGCACGAGATCAAGAACCCGCTGAACTTCGTCAACAACTTCGCCAAGCTGTCGGACGAGTTGCTGGCGGAGCTGGGCGATCTCCTGGAAGCGCCGATCGCCGCGCTGGACGACGAGGCGCGCGACGACGCCGAGGACCTGTTCCGAACCGTGCGCGACAACCTCGCCAAGATCAACCAGCACGGCAAGCGGGCCGACAGCATCGTCAAGAACATGCTGCTGCACTCGCGCGAGGGGCCGAGCGAGCGCCAGGTCGTCAACCTCAACGCCATCGCCGAGGAGGCGCTGGGCCTGGCCTATCACGGGGCGCGGGCCGAGCATCCGGACTTCAACATCGAGATGGAGAAATCGCTGGACCCCGAGCTGGGCGAGGTCGAGTGCTTCCCGCAGGACCTGATGCGGGTGTTCCTGAACCTGATCTCGAACGGCATGTATGCCGCCAACCAGCGCGCCAAAGAGCCCGGAATCGAGGCCGGCGACGGTTTCTCGCCGACCATCTCGCTCACCACCCGGGCCGAGGGCGACCGGATCGAGATCGAGGTGCGCGACAACGGCGCCGGCATCCCGCCCGAGGTGCGCGACAAGATCTTCGTGCCCTTCTTCACCACCAAGCCGGCCGGCGAGGGAACCGGGCTGGGCTTGTCGCTGAGCTATGATATTGTCGTGAAGCAGCACGGCGGCGAGTTGACCGTGGACAGCGAACCGGGCAAATTTACCGCCTTCCGGGTGACCTTGCCCAGGGCATTGCCGGTTGACGAAGGACAGCATTGATGACCGCACGTATTCTGATGGTCGACGACGAGCCCGACGCGCAGGAGCTGTTCCGCCAGAACTTCCGCCGCGAAATCCGCAAGGGGGTCTACGCCTTCGACTTCGCGCTCTC
>JACZTQ010000129.1 GCA_022573605.1 Pseudomonadota bacterium
CGAATTTGGCGCGTGTGGCGGCGACATCCAGCGGCTGGTCGGCGCTCGGGCGGAAGAGGGCGGGGAAGAATTCCGGGCGCAGCTTGCCGGTCATGACATTGGCGTCGGTGACCGCCAGCGGGCCGCCTCGGCCGTAAGCCGCCGGGCCGGGGTTGGCCCCGGCGCTTTCCGGCCCGACGCGCATGCGGGCGCCGTCGAATTGCAGGATCGAGCCGCCGCCCGCCGCCACGGTGTGGATATTCATCATCGGAGCGCGCATCCGCACCCCCGCGACCTGGGTCAGGAACACGCGCTCGAATTCGCCCGCGTAGTGGCAGACATCCGTCGAGGTGCCGCCCATGTCGAAACCGATGATCTTGTCGAAGCCGGCGATCTCGGAGGTGCGCACGCAGCCGACCACGCCCCCCGCCGGACCCGACAGGATGGCGTCCTTGCCCTGGAACATGCGCGCGTCGGTGAGGCCGCCGGAGGACTGCATGAACATCAGCTTTCCCGCCGCGTCGCCTTCGAACGCCCCAGCGACGCGGTCGATATAGCGGCGCAGGATGGGCGAGAGGTAGGCGTCGACCACGGTGGTGTCGCCCCGGCTGACCATCTTCATCAGCGGGCTGACCAGGTGGCTGACCGAAACCTGGGTGAAGCCGATCTGGCGGGCGATTTCGCCCGCCCGGGCCTCGTGGGCGGTATGGCGGTAGCCGTGGATGAAGACCACGGCGGCGGCGCGGATGCCGGAATCATAGGCCCTCTGGAGCTCGGTGCGGAGCTTCGCTTCGTCGAGCGGGGTCTCCACGGTGCCGTCGGCGCGGACCCGCTCGTCGGCTTCAACCACTTGCGAATAAAGCATTTCCGGCAGCACGATCTCGCGCACGAACAGGTCCGGGCGGTTCTGGTAGGCGATGCGCAACTGGTCGCCCAGCCCGCTGGTGATGACCAGCACGGTGGGGTCGCCCTTGCGCTCCAGCAGCGCGTTGGTGGCCACCGTGGTGCCCATCTTGACCCGGTTGACCCGGGCGGCGGGGATCGGGTCGGCCGGACCCAGGCCGAGGAAATCGCGGATCGCCTGGAGGGCGGCGTCGGGGTATCGCTCCGGGTTGTCCGAGAGCAGCTTGGCGGTGGCCAGGGTCCCGTCCGGGCGGCGCGCCACCACGTCGGTGAAGGTGCCGCCGCGGTCGATCCAGAAATCCCATGCGCCTTCGCTCATGCCCGCTCCCGCGCGGCACTACCGCGCTGCAATATTGTGACTCGACGATTCGGGCATAGACGATTACCCTGAGAGGGGAAAGACGCGGAGAGCCTGATGAGTTGCATCCTGATCGGTATCGTTGGATTCGCCCTGGTCCTGGCCGCATTGCGGCCGGTCGAGACGTCCGAGCGCGAGCTCGTGCCCATCCGCGTGGACTGCCAGCCACGGCGGTGATCCTGCGAAACGCCGAGCCGGGTGACCTGGCGGCGATCGCCGAAATCCTGAACGATGAGATCGACTCCGGCACCGCGAGCTGGACCGAGACCCCCAAAACCGCCGACGACATGACGCGCTGGTTCGACGGCCGCGCGGCGTCCGGTTTTCCGGTGCTGGTGGCCGAGGACGGCGGCGCGGTGCTGGGCTATGCCAGCTACGGGCCGTTCCGCGCCGGCGAGGGCTATCGCGGGACGGTCGAGCATTCGGTCTATGTCGCCCGCCCGGCCCGGGGCCGGGGCATCGCGCGCCTGCTGATGGAGCGGCTGATCGCGGCGGCGCGGGCGGCCGGGCTGGCCCGCATGGTCGGCGGCGTCAGCGCCGATCAGCCGGCGAGCATCGACCTGCACCGCAAGCTGGGCTTCGAGGAACAGGGGCGGCTGAAGGGCGTCGGGGTCAAGCGCGGACGTCGGCTGGACCTGGCGCTGATGGTTTTGGCGTTGGATGGGGACGGCCAGGATGACGGGTGAACCGGGCAAGCGGTTTCTGATCGTGGTTCTCGATGCGCTGCGGCCCGAGTTCGTCACCCCCGAGCTGATGCCCAACCTCCATGCCTTCGCGCAGGCCGGGGTGCGGTTCGCCAACAGCCGCTCGACCTTCCCGACCGAGACCCGGGTCAACCAGTCGGCGGTCACCACCGGGTGCTATCCGGCCCGCCACGGGGTTGTCGCCAACCGCTTTCCGCTGGCCGAGGCCGCCCCCGGCAGCGTTCTGGACAGCGGCGACGATGTGGCGTTCGAAGCCGCGCTCAAGCGGCTGAGCGGGGACCTGCTGGGGGTGCCGACGCTCGGTGAAATTCTTGCCGCGAGCGGGAAGCGGTTTGCCACCGTCAGCGCGGGGACCTCGGGCGGCGGGCGGTTGATCAACATCACCGCCGAGCGGACCGGCGCCTTCCGGTTGGCGCTGCGCCGCACGGAGGCCGCGGTTCCCGCGGGCATCTTCGAAGCGATCGCCGAGCGGCTCGGCCCGTTGCCGGAATACGGCGTTCCGGCGCTGCTCTGGAACAGCTACGCGGTCGATTGCTATCTCGATTACGTCGAGCCCGAGTTGCATCCGGACGTCATGTTGCTGTGGCTGAGCGAGCCGGACGAGAGCTTCCATTATTGCGGCATCGGCTCACCCGAGGCGCTCGGCGCCATCCGCCACATGGACGCGGAGTTCGGGCGCATCCTGACGCGCCAGGGCGCCGAAATCGACGCCGGCTCCTTGCAGGTGATCGCGATGTCGGACCACGGCCAGATCAGCCTGGCCGGGGGCAAGCTGGACCTGGTCACCAGACTCAACCAGGCCGGGTTCAGCGCCGGTGACTCGCCCGAGGGCGATCCCGACTGCGTCGTCGTGGTCCACAACGGCGGCGGCGTCTGGGTTCGGGGTCGCGATCCCGGCCTGATCCGGCGGCTGGTGCTCTGGCTGCGCGAGCAGGACTGGTGCGGGCCGATCTTCACCCGGGGCGGCGTCGAGGGCACCCTGCGGCACCGGGAGATCATGCTCGATCACCCCCGGGCCGCCGATATCGTGCTGGTCCTGAGCCACGACGACGGCATGAACGAGTGGGGCCGGGCGGGACGCAGCGCCGACAATGCCCCCTACCCTCCAGGCGGCGGTTGTCACGGCGGCCTCAGCCGGCATGAGCTGGAGAATTTCATCGCCATGGCGGGGAGCGCCTTCAGATCCGGGGCGGTGATCGAGGCCCCGGCCGGGAATATCGATATCCTGCCGACGGTGCTGTCGGTGCTCGGCATCGGGTTCGATCACCGGATCGATGGGCGGGCGCTGATCGAGGCGCTGTCGGGGCAGGGCGAAGGCCCGGAGAACGGGGCGCGCGAATTGCTACTGTCCTCGACCAACGCGGCGGGGCGGCGGACTCACTTGTCGGTGACCGAATACCGCGGCGCGCGCTATCTCAACCGCGCCTGGGTGGAATAGGGCCCGAGGTCCTAGAGCGGGATGGCTTGAAGCGGAATCACCGCCGCATCGTCATCCCGTAGGCGCTGCAGCACGAAGTGATGCCGCGCTCGTGCGGGATCTCTCGACCTCTGCCCAGGGTCGGGAGATCCCGGGTCTGCACCGCATCACTGCGTGCTGCCCATGGGATTCTGGGGCGCACGGGATGGCGGTGGAGACGGGGGTTCGACCTCAACTCATCGCGCTTTAGCCCACAGCGCCGCCTCGCCCAGCTCGGCGATGAAGGCATCGTGGGCGGCCCGTTCGGCGCTGGTGATCCGGGGCGCCAATGGGCGCGGACGGGGCGGGGCGCTATATCCGGCGCTTGCGGAGGCCGGATCGCCGGAGCCGTCGGGCGCGGTGGCGGCCACGTCGAGCACCAGGCCCTGCTGGCGGCCGCCCATCAGCTCGAGATAGACCTCGGCCAGAAGCTCGCAATCGAGCAGCGCGCCGTGCTTCTCGCGCCCCGAGTTGTCGACCCCGAAGCGGCGACAAAGCGCGTCCAGCGAGGCCTGGGCGCCGGGGAAGCGCTTGCGGGTGAGCGCCAGCGTGTCGATCACGCCGGACATCGCCAGCGCCGGCTTGTCGAGCCGCGCGAGCTCGGCGTTCAGCATCGCCAGGTCGAAGGCGGCGTTGTGGATCACCAGCCGGGCGCCGGCGATGAATTCGAGGAAAGCGGGGGCGATGCTGGCGAAGACCGGCTGGTCGCGCAGGAAATCGTCGCCCAGGCCGTGGATGTTCCGGGCCTCCCTCGGCATCGGGCGCTCGGGATTGATGTAACAGTGGTAGACGCGGCCGGTCGGCAGCAGGTTTTCGAGCTCGACGGCGCCGATCTCGACGACCCGGTGGCCGTCGGCGGGGTCGAGCCCGGTGGTCTCGGTGTCGAGCACGATCTCGCGCATGCGCCTGTTCCCCCGTCCTATGCCGCCGTCCTATGCCCCGGTCAGCCCGGCCACGATCGCCGCGACCTGGGCGCGGGCGCGGTCCTTCGGGCCGCCGGTATCGACAATATAATCCGCCCGGACGCGTTTGTCCGCATCCGGCGTCTGGCGCGCCAGGATCGCTTCGAAAGCCTCGACGGTCATGCCGGGGCGCGCCAGCACCCGGGCGCGCTGGATCTCGGCGGGGGCCGAGACCACCACCACCCGGTCGAGCCAGGCGTCGGCCCGGGTCTCATAGAGCAGCGGTATGTCGCAGACCGCAAGGGCCGCGCCGCCGGCCCGCGCCTCGGCCAGAAAGGCGTCGCGGTCGGTGGCGACCAGGGGGTGGATGGCGGCCTCGATGCGCGCCAGCAGGTCCGGTTCAGCGAGGGTCGCGGCGCGCAGTTTGGTCCGGTCGACGAGGTCCTTGCCGTCCGGGCCGGGGCCGACCGCGTCCGGCGCCAGGGCGCGGATCGGCCCGACCCCGGCGCCGTCCGGGCCGTAGAGCCGGTGGACTGCGGCGTCGGCGTCCCAGACCGGCACGCCGAGGCCGGCAAAGGCCGCCAGGGCGACCGATTTGCCCATGCCGATGGAGCCGGTGAGGCCGACGACGATCACGGCTGCCCCTCCAGCCCCGGCTTGCCCAAGACCGCGCGGCGCAGCGCCGGGGTGACCGCCGGGTCGGCGCCGAACCAGGCCTGGAAACCCGGCCGGGCCTGGTGCAGCAGCATGCCGAGCCCGTCGACCGTGGTCAGCCCGCGGGCCCGGGCGGCGGTCAGCAGCGGTGTCTCCAGCGGTGTATAGACGATGTCACAGACCAGCGCCGTGGCCGGGGCGTCGTCGAGCGACAGCTCCAGCGCCGGGTTGCCGGTCATGCCGAGGCTGGTGGCGTTGACGATGGTGGCGGCCCCGCCGGTGGCGGTCGCGCGTGCGGTCCAATCGACGACCTCGACGCAGGGCCCGAAATGCTCCGCCAGTGCTTCGGCCTTGTCGCCCGTGCGGTTGGCGAGGCGTATCGCCGGAGCCCCCGCCTCCAGCAGCGCATGGATCACCGCTCGAGCCGCACCCCCGGCGCCGAGCACCAGCGCCGGGCCGGCGTTTGCGCTCCAGGTTGGCGCGCCCGCTCGCAGATTCTCGATGAAGCCGTAACCATCTGTGTTGTCAGCGAAAATCCTGCCATCGGCAGCGAAGCAGATGGTATTGGCGGCGCCGATGGCGCGGGCCGCGGCGCTGGCCTCGTCGGCCGCCTCCAGCGCCGCCAGCTTGTGCGGCAGGGTGACGTTGACGCCGCGCAGCCCGGCCTTGGGCAGGGCGCGGAACGCCTCGGCGAAACCCTCCGGCGGCATCGCGAAGCGGCTGTAGGAGCCGGCGATGCCGGTCTGGGCGAACCAGTGGGCGAAGATCAGCGGCGATTTCGAGTGCGCCACCGGCCAGCCCACCACTCCGGCGCCGGGCCGGTTGTCACTGGTTTGCTCGTCGCTCATTCCGGCAGCACCCCCCTGGCGCGCAGAAACCCGAGCACCTCCAGCAGCGGCAGCCCGAGCACGGTGAAATGGTCGCCCTCGACGCGGGCGAAGAGCTGCGCCCCGGGGCCTTCGAGGTGATAGCAGCCGACCGCCTGCAAGGCCAGATCGCCGATCCTGTCGAGATAGTCGTCGAGGAAGGACTCCGAGAACGGCCGCATGGTCAGGCGCGCGGCGCCGACATGGCGCCAGAGCGGCGCGCCGTCGAGCGCCACCACCGCCGCCGCGAGCAGTTGGTGGGCGCGGCCCCGGAGCGTCAGAAGCTGCCTTCGGGCCTCGGCCCGGCTCGCCGCCTTGTCGAACACCTCGCCGCCAAGCACCAGCACCTGGTCGGCGCCGAGCACCAGCCGGCCGGGCCGGCGCGCGCTGATGCGCAGCGCCTTGAGTTCGGCCAGCTTGTCGGCGAGGTCGCGCGGGGCGGCGCCTGTCGCCAGCATTGCCTGCCTGACCGCGGCCTCGTCGATCCGCGCCGGCATGATCTCGGTCTCGACCCCGGCGGCGGCGAGCATTGCCGCCCGGGCGGCCGAGGCGCTGGCCAGGACGAGGACGCTCACCGACCCGGATCGGAGGTATCGGCGGCGCCGCGGGCCCGCAGCTCGGCCAGGATCGCGGCGGCGGTTTCCTCGATCGAGCGCCGGGTGACGTCGATCACCGGGATTCGGTGGCGTTGGAAGAACAGCCTGGCGTCGGCGACCTCGGCGCGGATGCGGCCCGGGTCGGCATAGCCGGTGATGCCCTCGGCGAGGCTGGTGGCGGCGTGCTGGCCGAGACTCTCGAGCCGGTGGCTCCGCAGATGGGCAAGGCGCGACGGGCTGGCGGTGAGGCCGATCACCGGCGTGCCCGCCGCCATCGCCTCCAGGAGCTCGCCCGGCGGTTCGCGGTCCGGCACCAGCGGCACGTTCGCCGCCTTGATGCCGCGATAGGCCAGATAGATGCAGGTTGGGGTCTTCGAGGTCCGGCTGATGCCGGCCAGGATCACGTCGGCCCGCTTCAGCCGCTCGCCCAGGGTGCCGCCGCCGTGGGCGCCGTCATCGTGCGAGATGGCGAAGTCGAGGGCCGCGATGCGATCGAAATAGTCGTTGTCCATGCGGTGCTGCATGCCGGGGCGCTGGCTCGGGGTTTCGCCCGTGACCCGCGCCAGGGTGGCGATCAACGGGTCGAGGACGCCGGTGCTCTCGACCCCGAGGGCGGCGCAGGCTTCGGAGATCCGGCTTTGCATGGCGGGATCGACCACCGTGAACCAGACCAGGCCGGGATTGGCCCGGACCGCGGCCAGCGCCGCCTCGAGGTCGCTTGCGGTGCGCACGAACACGCAAAGGTGGATCGTGGCCCGAGCCTCGGTCCGAAACGGCGCCAGGGCGGCGCGAGCCAGGGCGTGCAGCGTCTCGCCGGTCGAATCGGAAATCAGGTGAAGGTGAAACTTGCTGTTGCCGGTCATCGGTTCTCCCTGGCGCCAACGTCGGCCGCGCCGCAGCTCCAGAGCATGACGCGAATCCGACCGTCAAGGAAGCCCCGGGACCGAAAAGCGGACAGGTTGTTCAGGGTCGGATTGTGGAAAACCGGGACTGAAACACGGGCCGGGCGGCAGTATGGCGCGCGCCTGTGCATAAGGTCCGAACGATCCACCTGTGGGCGATATCGCAAGGCGCCGGGCGCGGCATGTGGAAAACTCGACGCGACAATGTGTCCAGGCTAGCGGATGCCGGAACATTTCAAAAATGTGATGAAATGTTTGCTTGTTAACTTATTGATATAAATTGTTTTATTTTTATAACGTCAGTTTTTCTGAATCCATTGTCAGCTCCCGGCGTGGCAGCGTGAGCGGTTTGATGTCGGATAACTCTGTGAATTGTTTTGGCAATGCGGTAATCCCCGGGACTCAGCGCGCTACTACAAAAACAACCTTTTATCTTTCTATATTTTAGTGAAGGAAGGTCGGGAGTGGGGATGAAAAACCTGTTGCGGGTTCTTAATGGCGAAGCGCTCGAGGTGCCGCCGGTCTGGTTGATGCGCCAGGCCGGGCGCTATCTGCCGGAATACCGGGCGGTGCGAGCCCGGGCGGGGAGTTTTCTCGAGCTTTGCTATACTCCGGAACTGGCCGAGGAGGTGACCTTGCAGCCGATCCGGAGGTTCGGGTTCGATGCCGCGATCCTGTTCGCCGATATCTTGCTGGTGCCCCATGCGCTGGGCCAGGAGTTGCGGTTTGTCGAGGGTGAGGGGCCGCGGCTGGATCCGGTTGCGGATGCCGCCGCGCTGGGGCGTCTGAAGCCGGTCGACGAGATCGACGAGGTGCTGGAGCCGGTCTATGCGACGGTGGCGCGGCTGGCGCGCTCGCTGCCCGATGAGGTGGCGCTGATCGGCTTTGCCGGAGCGCCGTGGACGGTGGCGAGCTATATGGTTGCCGGGCGGGGTACGCCGGACCAGGGGCCGGCGCGGGCTTGGATGTATCGCGATCCTGAAGGATTCTCGCGGTTGATCGATCTGATCACCGAGGCAACGGTGCATTATCTCGATCGCCAGATCGAGGCCGGGGCCGAGGCGGTGAAGCTGTTCGACAGCTGGGCCGGGTCGCTGACGCCGGAAATGTTTGTTCGCTTTGCCATCGATCCGGCGCGCCGGATCGTGGCGGCGCTGAAGGCGCGCCACCCGCGGGTGCCGGTGATCGGGTTTCCGCGCGGCGCCGGGGCGATGTACCCCGAATTCGCTACCGCGACCGGGGTGGCGGCGGTGGCGCTGGACAGTGCGGTGCCGCTGGGCTGGGCGCGCCGAGCGATGTCGCCATCGGGGCCGGGGCAGCCGGGCGTGGCGTTACAGGGCAACCTGGACCCGATGCTGATGGTCACCGGCGGGGCGGCGTTGACGCAGGCCGCGAAGGGCGTTGTCGCGACCATGCG
>JACZTQ010000130.1 GCA_022573605.1 Pseudomonadota bacterium
GGAATTTCACCGCCCGGAAGGGCCGGCAGTCGCGTCCCATCCGGGTCTGCAGGAAAAACAGCGGGCCGGCGTTCCAGCCCGGGTTGATGACCAGCAGGATCAGCGCCGTGAGCCCGATCAGCGGCAGCGCCGCGAGCGCGACCGCGAGATCGAAGCCGCGCTTGGCGATCCGGAAACCGGCGCCGGCGCGATAGCTGGCCGCCGCGATGCCGCCGCTTCGCACCGGCGGGGCCGGGCGCGCCGGCGCATCGATATCGAGTTGCTGGATATGCTTGTTCATCGCCTTATCGCCACCCACTCTTCACACCTTACACATCACAACTTCACCACCGGCTTTTCGGCAGGATCGGCTGTCAACCCGGAAATTATCGTGCCGTTTCCCTCGCGTCCCCATTCCCTGCTTGCGCCCCGCGCCCGGAGCATGCGCGGAACGGTGGAAAAAATCGCTTCCCACGGATTATACTAATTTAGTCATAAAATTGTTTCGCCTTGAATCCCAACCCTTCCGTTAACTCTTTGGCGGCCCGGCCCGGCCCTGTTCCCATTCGCCCAGAATAAACGTCGCTACATCAAGCAGTTGAACGCGTTCTTGGCACACGCCACGGGATTGTCGAATTGGACCCTCGGTTGGCAATTATACCAATGATTGCGGCAAAATCGCGAGGAATTCGCGGCAAATCGCCATCGTTAACGCTCCGCGGCCCGATTTCGTGGCGCGATGAGTCGGGTGGTGTCAACGGGTTGGCGAACACCGGTGCAATACGGGCGCAATACGGGCGCAATACGGGCGAGGCGCCGCATTTCGGGAAGCGGTCGATACGGCAGGGTGCGTCATGGGCCTTGCCACCCAGCATAGCGGTGCCTATAGCGATCCGGGACGATGCCAGACTGACCGCAAAGCCTCATTGGCGACGCAATCTTCCCGTATCGATCATTTGCAGGATCGATATGTTTCCGTGGAAACCCGTCGGGGGAATGGCGTCGTAGCGGGCGCATTGGGTGAAGATGGGCTTGGACACGAACGTAAGACAGGCGCTTGCCGGGCTGCGCAGCGATGGTGCGGTCGAAGCGTCGGAACCGGAGCTCGATCTGCGCCGCCTGATGCTGGTGGCGTGGCGGGCGAAGTGGCTAATTGCCCTGTTCGCAGCGGCCGGGGTCGCCGTCGCCTATGCCCAGTTGCTCCGGACCACCCCGCTCTATACCGCCGAATCCCGTGTGCTGTGGGAGATCGATCAGAACAATGTTGTCGATATCGATCCCGTGGCCAGCGGACTTGCACGCGACTTCTTTTCGCTGAACTCACAGATCGAGGTCATCGAGTCCGGCCGCTTGCTGGGGCGCGTCGTGACCGACCTCGAACTGGCCAAGGATCCGGTCTTCAACGCCAGCCTGCGGCCGCCGGAGGGGTGGACGCGATGGCTCTCGCTGACCAATGTCCTGGCGGCGGCGCGCGGCTATGTGTTCGGCGCCGGGCCCGAGCCCGAGACCGTGGTGGAAGAGACACCGAAAGCGCTTCATCGCCGGACCGTCTCGGCCCTGCGCGGCGCGGTCCGGGCGGAGTGGCTCGACGGCACCTATGTGTTGATCATCCGGATGACGACCTCCGATCCGGTGCGCTCGGCGGAACTCGCCAACGAGATGGCCCGGTTTTATATGCTCGACCAGCTCGAGACCAAGTTCGAGGCGACGCGCCAGGCAACCAACTGGCTGACCGAGCGGGTTGCCGATCTGCGGGTCGAGCTCGAAGCGGGGGAACAATCGGTCGAGAGCTTCTCGTCCGCCATGTCTCTGGTCAGCGAGGAGGCGCTGGCCGCCGCGGCGCGCCAGTTGAAGGATCTGCGCGAGCGCGCGAATTCGCTGGGCGATGAGCGCGGCAAGACCGAAAGCAGATTGAAAGCCGTCGCTGGCGCCCGTGCCGACGGCGACTTTGCCGCGGTTGCGGCATTGTTGCGAGAGCTGCGTCTCACCTCGCTGGCGGACGAGATCGGGCGCCTGGACAAACCGGCCGAGAGCGCCCAGCGCGAGACCATGATGGCGCGGTTCGAGGCCGAGTTCGGACGCGCCATGACCCGCACCGCCTTTGCCATCGAGCGGCTGGAGGGGCAGGAGGCGACGGTCCGCAAGACCATCATCGATCTCGAGCAGAGGCAGGCGGTGCAAGGCGATGCGCTGGTGCAGCTGCGTCAGTTGCAGCGCGAGGCCGAGGCCAGCCGGCTGATTTACGAGTTCTTCCTCTCCCGGCTGAAGGAAACCTCGGTCCAGGAGGGTATTCAGCGCCCCGATGCGCGGGTGCTGACGGAAGCGGACGTCCCCGGCGGGCCGTCCTCTCCGAAGCGCGGGATCACCCTGCTGGCCGGTGGTGGCGGCGGGCTGGTTCTGGCGCTGTTGCTGATCTTCCTGCGCGAGCGCCTGAACGTCAGCTTCCGATCGACGGAAGAACTCGAGAGCCGCACCGGTCAGGCGGTGATCGGCACCATCCCGATAGCGCCGGTGAGCCGTCGCCGGGCGTTTCTGCACTATCTGATCGACAAGCCGGCATCGAGCGTCGCCGAGGCGATCCGGAACCTGCGTACTTCCGTTCTGCTGGCCAATGTCGATGATCCGCCGCAGACCATCATGCTCACCTCGGCGCTTCCGGGCGAGGGCAAGACCAGCATCTGCATCGGGCTGGCGCAAATCAGCCAGGCGCTGGGAAAACGGGTGCTGCTGGTCGAATGCGATCTGCGCCGGCGGACCTTCCGCAATTATTTCGACCTGCCCGAACGCGATGGGCTGCTCTCCGTGCTGAGCGGCGCCAAGAACTTCGATGAAATCGTCTTCTACGATGAGGCCAGCGGTCTGTATATCCTGCCGGGAGAAGAAAGTTCGGTGAATGCCGCCGACATCTTCGCCTCGCAGCGGTTCACCGATTTCATCGTCGAGATGCGCAAGGAATTCGACTTCATCTTCATCGATACACCACCCGTGCTCGCGGTGCCCGACGCCAGGGTGATCGCGAAAAACTCCGATGCCGTGATCTTCTGCGTGCGCTGGAACAAGACCGCGCGCGACGCCGTGCTCGAGGGGCTTCGCTTCTTCGGGCAGATCCATATCAAGGTAGCCGGGCTGGTGCTCAGCCAGGTCAATGTCAGCAAGATGGCCCGTTACGGATACAGCAATTACGGCTACTACAAGGAGGCGGTGAAATACTATCACAACTGAGCCTCCGGAGCTTCGGGTGCTGAAACTGATCCGGAAACGATGGGCGCGCGCGGCTCCGGCGCCATTCCCGGCGCCGAGCCATCCCGACGGCGTGATCTACGCGGTCGGCGACGTGCATGGCCGGCACGACCTGCTGACCCGGCTGCTGGAGCGCATCTTCGAGGATGCCGCGGCCTTCGAGACGACCCCGAAGATCGTCTTCCTCGGCGATTACATCGACCGCGGCGAACACGCCCGCGACACCATCGAGGCGCTGATCGAACTGGCCCGGCGGCCGGAAGCCGAGACCGTCTTCCTGATGGGCAATCACGAGCACATGCTGCTGCGCTTCCTGCGCGATCCGGCCGCGGGGCTGGGCTGGCTGCGCTATGGCGGGTTGCAGACGCTGATGAGCTACGGGGTTGGCGGGGTCGGCAAGCTGCGCGCCGAGGGCGAGGCATTGCGGCTCCGGGGCGCGCTGATCGAGGCGCTCGGGCCGCATCTCGGCTTCATCGAAAAGCTTCGGGTCTCGCATCATGCCGGCAACCTGTTGTTCGCCCATGCCGGCGCCGATCCGGCGCTGCCGATCGACGAGCAGGAGATCGCGACCCTGCTGTGGGGTTGCAAGAGCTTCCGGACAACCGATCGCGACGACGGCTTCTGGGTCGTCCATGGCCATTTCGTGGTCGAGCGGCCCGCCGCCGAACGCGGCCGCATCGCGGTCGATACCGGCGCGTATTTCTCCGACCGGCTGACCGCTGCCCGGATCGCCGGTGGCGAGGTGATCTTCCTGGAAGGATGAGCGGGGCGCCGCCGCCCCGCCCGCACGGGTGGGTTCAGGGACCGCCGCCAGGGACGGCGAACCGGGTCGCGGTGCTGAGGAGGAGCTGCGGCAGGATCTGGCTCACGGCGCGGTTCCAGCTTGTCACCGGCTGCTCGGCAACGAAGATCACATCGTTCGGCCGGATCTCGAGCCGGGTCGCGACAGCGAGGTTCACCGCGTTCTCCGCATCGAGATGGAAGGCGGTCAGACCGCCGCTGCGCTGCGGGTCGGTCTCGGCGCGCAGGACATAGATTGCCGCGTAGTCGCCGGTCTGGATGCTGATCCCGCCCTGCTCGAACAGCACATCGGCAAGCGACATCGAACGTTCGAACGGCAGCGCCATGCGGCCCGGGCTGCGGACCTCGCCGGTACGGTAGGCATAATGGCGCTCGACCGCGCCGAGTTCGAGACGGTCCTTGAACAGGGCGCGCTGGGCGGCAAGCGCGTCCTGGGCGGTGGCGTCGCGCTGGGCGGCGATCTGTTCGAGCTGGATCTGGAACTGCGTGCCCTGCACCAGTTCCCGGCGCAGCGTCAGCTGTTGCTCGAAATAGCGCTGGGCTTCGGCCTCGCGGTATTCGCTGCCGACATAGATGCTGTCGCCGCCGCGCAGCAAGACCTCGCGGGCCAGCGGATCGGACAACAGCCGCTCCAGCCCGACCCGGTAGATCTTGCCGTCGCGGAACATCCGGACACTGCTCACGCCCGGGTCCGTCACCTTGGCGCCCCCGGCCAGTTCGATCGCCTCGTGCAGGTAGAGCGGCTTGAGGGTGATCGGCAGCAGTTGCGGGGAGGCGACCATGCCGCCGACCGAAACCCGCTGCGAGTTGAACTCGGCGATCTCGAGCGAGAAAGACGGGTCGATGCCGGCCGCCACCAGGGCCTGGAAGATCTCGGCCTCGGCGTCCTGAAGGGTCATGCCGGAGACCCGGATGCGCCCGGCGTCGGGGATCGCGATCGCCCCGTCGTCCTGCACGATATAGCCCTGACGCTTCGACTGCGAGCTGATCAGTCCCGGCAGATCCTCCAGCGTGGCATAGCCGCTGACCGAAAGCAGCAACACATCGGCGATGCCGATGTGGTAGGCCTCGAACCTGGCCAGCGGTGGCAGCTTGTCGGCCACCGGCGCCGGGCGCACGCTCCGGCGGGCCGTCGCCGTCGGCAATCCCGGCATCGGCGGCACCCGCGGGCTTGCGCCGGTGGCGGCGGTGGCCCCGGGCTGGAAGGCGAGCGGCAGCCGGGCAGGGACATAAGCCTCCATGTTGGCGGCCGCCGCGCTCTCATAGGTCAGCTTCACCACCTTGACATCGTAGCCGGTGCCGTAGGCAGTGCCGAACGGAACCCCGTCACTGACGCTGGGGGCGGTATAGATGACGCCGCAACCGGTCAGCGCCAGCACCGCCGCGCTCAAAGTGATCGTCCGCAGAGACATTTGCCCTCACTCCCCGCAAATCAGTTCGAACCCGTCCTCAATGTCTTACTATCAGTCACGCCCGCCAAGGTTAAGCCCGTAATTCGAATTCAGGCTTAAGAGCCTTATTCGACCTAATAGACCCGCTCAGCCACTCGAATTTTTCTCGAGACCAAGCGACGGCGCGCAGCGCGTAGTGGATCTACGGGCGAGCGCCGGTGCGCCGGGCTCGGGGGAAATTCGAGTGGCCCCCCATGGGATTCTGGGGGGTTCGCACCCGGCGGGCGTCCACCGCCAGGCCGGACCCCCGATCGCGTCGGGGACATGGTTGCCCGTGACTCCGCCACGCGCTTCGTCCGGCCAGACGCCAGAATTTTGGGGGTCGCCGCCGCGCCGGGAGCGAACTGAGCGGCTCTATTAGGTCGAATAAGGCTCTTAACGCTTGGGATGTGTGGCGTTATGTTCTGCAAAATCGTCGCAGGCTCCAGGTGCAATCGCGAATGCGCGGGATCGAGAACCACTCATCGCCGAATTTCGGACCGCGCCGGGGCGTGGCGGCGCCGGACATGGTGGTGCTGCACTACACCGGCATGGACACCGCCGCGGCCGCGCTCGGCCGGCTGACCGATCCGGCCAGCGAGGTCAGCGCGCATTACCTCGTCGACCTCGACGGCCGGGTGGTGCGGATGGTCGGCGAGGAGATGCGGGCCTGGCATGCGGGGCCGGGGTCGTGGGGCGGCGTGGCCGACATCAATTCGCGCTCGATCGGCATCGAGATCGTCAATCCGGGCCGCGAACTGGGCTATCCGCCGTTCCCGGAGCCGCAAATCGCGGCGCTGGAGGCGCTGCTGGCGGAGCTCTCGGCGCGCCGCGCGATCGCCCCCGAGCGGGTCGTCGGTCACGCCTGCGTGGCGCCGGGACGCAAGGGCGACCCGGGCGAGAAGTTCGACTGGCGCCGGCTGGCGCGGCGCGGGTTGTCGGTCTGGCTCGATCCGGAACCGGTGGCGGCCGGGCTGGCGGAGGCGGGCGAGGCGGAGGCGGGCCGGTTCCAGGCCGCGGCGCGGCGTTTCGGCTATGGCGTGCCGGGCGGCGGCGCGTGGTGCGCGCCGACCCGCGCGGTGTGGCGCGCCTTCCTGATGCGGTTCTTGCCGTTCGACGCGGAGGCGCCGCCACATCTGGCCGGGATCGCGCATCTTGAGCGGCTTGCCGCGCGCTGGCCCTGCATGACCGGGGCGGCTCCGGCACTTGACCCTGCCCGCCCGACCCCCTAGGTCCGGACTGCGGATGGCCGGATGGCCGCGCGCCCCCGTCTTCGGGCGGGGCCGCGAGGAAAGTCCGGGCTCCACGGAGGCACGGTGCCGGGTAACGCCCGGCGGGGGAGGGGATCGACCCCGAACCCCAGGGAAAGCGCCACAGAGAACAGACCGCCGGAGTTCACTCCGGCAAGGGTGAAACGGTGGGGTAAGAGCCCACCGCGCCCCCGGCAACGGGGGTGGCACGGCAAGCCCCACCGGGAGCAAGGTCAGATAGGGACGACAGGGCGTCAAGCCCGGGGCCGCCTCCGGTCCGTTGTCCGGGTGGACCGCACGAGGCCGCGGGCGACCGCGGTCCCAGATGAATGGCCATCTCCGCGCCGCCCTCCGGGGCTGCGCGGGACAGAACCCGGCTTACAGGCCATCCGCACTTCGATCCCCTCGGTTTGCGCAATTTGCCTGTCGCCAAATGAAGTCATTTGGCTCGAAATTGCTCGATACCGCACAAAAGATGAGGCCGGGAGGGAGTGATCCCGCCCGGCCCATCTCGGTCCCGTAAAACATGGAACCTGTGCTGTGTACGCGCGCCTGCACAGAGGGAGTGGCTGTGCAAGCAAAAAATAGTAAAACATATTGCGGTGTAAAATGGAAGCATTATCCGTAAAAAACCTTGCAGTGGTGTTTGGTCCCGTGATATACACTGATTCCAGAGGCGCCCGCTGGCAACGAAAAAAACAGGCAGCTTCATACAGGCATCAGCGGGCGCCTCGGACACACACTCGGACGTGACGAAAGCGGCAGACAGAATCCAGACACACGACAGGGTCGAGCCGGACTGAGGGACAGGGGGCGGACTGATAGGCTAAAAGCCCGGTCCGCCCTTTCACGTTCCGGACCCCTGTCGCCGCTTTAAGCGACCAGTGTAACGCAATGGGGTGGCGTGGGAAAGTGTTGAAGTTCTTTACCGGCAGTGCGACCCACAAGGTGGACGCGAAGGGTCGCGTCTCGCTGCCGGCGAGCTTTCGCAAGGTTCTGGAGCATTTCGAGTCGACCCATGTGGTCGTGGTGCCCCAGATGTATCATCCCGATTATCACGTGGCGATGTCGCAGGCCGGCCATCAAGCGATCATCAAACAGATCGAGGGATTCAAACTGAAAGGCGACAAGCGCGCCGCGCTGGGGCGCCACGTCATAACCAAAGCACAGCAAATCCCTTTCGACGACACCGGCCGGATGGTGCTTTCAAGCGATCTGCGTGAGCAGATCGGCCTCGACGGTGAAGTGCGATTTGCCGGTCAGGGTTCGTTCTTCGAACTCTGGGAACCGGGCAAGTGCGACGCCTACGAGGACTCCCTGGTGGACCTTGGCGAGGATCTGGTGTCGTTGATCGAGCTCGATGGGCTGCACGGATGAGCGCCGGCGGGCAGACGGCTCCGCCCGCGGCCCCGCACCTCCCCGTCCTGCTCGACGAGGTGATGGCGGCGCTGGCGCCGATCGCCGGCGGCATCTTCATCGACGGCACCTTCGGCGCCGGGGGCTACACCGGCGCCCTGCTGGAGCGCGGCGCGGCACGGGTCATCGCCATCGACCGCGACCCCGAGGCGCTGGCGGCCGGCGCGGCGCTGGCCGAGTCCTCCGGCGGCCGGCTGATCCTGGCCGGCGGGGTGTTCGCCGAGCTGGACCGGATCGCCGAGGCGCACGCGGCCGGGCCGGTGACCGGCGTGGTGCTGGATCTCGGCGTCTCGTCGATGCAGATCGATCAGGCCGGAAGGGGGTTCTCCTTCCTGCACGACGGGCCGCTCGACATGCGCATGGCGCAGACCGGCCCATCGGCCGGCGACCTGGTGAACCGGGCCGGCGAGCGCGGCCTGGCCGACATCATCCATCATTTCGGCGAGGACCGGGCGGCGCGGCGCATTGCCCGGACCATCGTCGCGGCACGGACGGCCGAGCCGATCACCCGGACCGGCCAACTCGCCGGGATCGTCGCCGGTTGCCTGGGGCGCCAGCGCCCGGGGCAGATCCACCCGGCGACCCGGACCTTCCAGGCCCTGCGGATCGCGGTCAAC
>JACZTQ010000001.1 GCA_022573605.1 Pseudomonadota bacterium
TCGGGATCGCCGAAGCGGCCGTGGTCGCGCATCCGCAAACCGCCCGCATGGCCGCGGTCCACGATCACCCGGTCGGGCACGCCGACCATCCGGGCAAGCCGCACCCCCTTGTCGAGCCAGCCGGCCATCAGCAAGGGCGGCGACGGCTTCTGCATCGAATGGATATCGAGCAGAAAGTCGGCGCTGGCCACCACCGGGCGCACCTCGCGCGCCCGGCGCGCCTCGACCGAGTCGCGCTCCGAGGCCAGCACCTCCGGCGCCCACAGCCGGTTGAAATCCTCGTCCACCCAGCGGCTGGCGTTCGGGTCGGCCGCATCGAATTGCCCGTAGGCCGCGACATTGATGAAACCGAGGGTCAGCCGGCCCCTGAGCGGCCTGATCCCGCGTTGCAGCAGCCAGTCGAGCGCCACCGCCCCGCAGGGCTCGTTGCCGTGCACCAGGGCCGTGATCATCACATGCGGACCGGGCTTTCTGGCCTTGAACGACCACAGGTAGGGAATGCCCTGATTGCCCGTCGCATAGGCCGTCAGATCCGGCCCGGTCAACTCGACCGGATAGGCGTTCGGAATGTTCAGGCTGGACATGGGCGCGGCTCCCCTCTCAAATCGCCGGCAACGGCAAGGGAGGAACCGTTGACCGGCCCCCGCGTCGCCCCGATCGGTATGATCCTCGAATCGAACCGCAATGCAAGGCCGGCGGCGCGGGCCGCACCACCGAACTGCTGGCCGTTCGAGCGGCTGCTCCGGCCGAGCTTCCCGCTCGATCCGGAGACCGCCTGGAGCGGCTGAGCCGGTCCACGCCCTCGCCAGGCATGCCTCCCACCCGATACCCCTTTGCAATCTCCGGCAAGCTGATAAGGTCCGGATGCCCGCCTTCGGGGCGGGCCAATCTCACAGGTTGTGGGAACACGCCCTTCAAAGGGAAGCTGACAGGGAGGATGCTCATGTCTAAGTTCAAGCAAACACTTGGAATTCTGGCGGCGACCGCGTTGCTCGGCGGCCCCGCGATGGCCGAGGAGCTGACCATCGGGCTGGCTTCCGAGCCGACGTCAATGGACCCGCATTTCCACAATCTCGGGCCGAACAACGCGATGAGCCGGCATATCTTCGACCGGCTGATCCTCCAGGACGAACGCCAGCAACTGATCCCGGGGCTGGCCACCGAGTGGTACCCGATCGACGACCTGACCTGGGAATTCAAGCTGCGCCAGGGAGTGACCTATCACGATGGCTCGCCATTCAACGCCGACGACATCGTCTGCTCGTTCAATCGCGCGCCGGATGTACCGAATTCGCCCTCGTCCTTCGGCATATATACCAAGGGCAAGACGGTGGTGAGGATCGACGACTTCACCATCCATATCAAGACCCCGAGGCCCTATCCGCTGATGGCGAACGACGTCTCGACCATCGTGATCGTCTCGAGCGACAGCGGCTGCGATGCCACCACCGCGGCGTTCAACGACGGATCGGCGGCAATCGGCACCGGCCCGTTCAAGTTCGTCAGCTACTCGCCGGGCGATTCCATCGTGGTGGAGCGTAACGACGATTACTGGGGCGAGGCGCCGATCTGGTCGAAAGTGACCTTCAAGCCGCTCAAGTCCGGTCCGACCCGGCTTGCCGCGCTGCTCGCGGGCGACGTCGATATCATCGAGGGCGTGCCGACGACCGACATCACCATGCTCGCCAAGAACGCCGAAGTGTCGCTCAGCCAGGGCGTGTCCAACCGGGTGATCTACCTTCATCTCGATCATGACCGCGCCGACTCGCCCTTCGTGAAGGCCAACGGGGGCGGGGCGATCGACAACCCGCTGCGCAAGCTCGAGGTCCGCCAGGCGATCTCGATGGCCATCAACCGCGACGCCATTGTCGATCAGGTCATGGAGGGGGTCGCGATCAAGGCGGGGCAGCTGTTGCCGGATGGCTTCTTCGGCGTCTCGGACAAGTTGGCGCCGGTCGGCTACGATCCCGAAGGGGCCAAGGCGTTGCTGGCGCAAGCCGGTGTTGGCGACGGTTTCGAGCTGACCATCCACGGGCCGAACGACCGCTATATCAACGACGCCAAGATCGCCGAGGCGATCGGCCAGATGCTGACCCGGATCGGCATCAAGACCCAGGTCGAGACCATGCCGCGCTCGATCTACTTCAAGCGCGCCTCGCGCGGCGGCCCCGACGACACACCGGAATTCAGCTTCATCCTGGTCGGCTGGGGCGCGGGTTCGGGCGAGGCCTCGTCGCCGTTGAAATCCTTGATCCACACCTACGACAGGGAGGCCGGCTTCGGCGCTTCCAATCGCGGCCGCTATTCCGTCGCCGCGGTCGATGCGTTGATCGAGGAGGCGCTGGCAACCGTCGACGACGAGGAGCGCGCGGCGCTTCTGGCCCAGGCCACGGAGATGGCGATCAACGATGTCGCGATCATCCCGCTGCACTATCAGGTGAATACCTGGGCGGCGAAAAAGGGGCTGAAATACATCGCCCGCACCGACGAGTATACCCTGGCGATCGGCGTCATCAAGGAGTGACGCGCCTTTAGGGTGGGCCCTCGGGCCCACCCTACCGTCTCGGCACGCGGGGCCGCCACATGACAGTGTTCATCATTCGCCGTCTGCTTCAGGCGGCCCTGGTCGTGCTGCTGATGTCGTTGATCGTCTTCTTCGGCGTGAACGTCATCGGCGACCCGATCGACATGCTGATCAATCCGGAGGCGGACCAGGCGGAGATCGAGCGCGCGATCAAGGCCCTCGGCCTCGACCGGCCGATCGGCGAGCAGTATCTGTTCTTCCTCAAGGGGGTGGCCACGGGCGATTTCGGCCGCTCCTTCATTTTCGGCGAGCCGGCGCTGAAGCTGATCCTGCACCACATGCCGGCGACCGTGGAACTGGCGCTGACGGCTTTGATCCTGGCGATCCTGATCGGCATCCCGCTCGGCCTTTTCGCCGGGCTCTATCCGGACCATCCGGTCTCGCGCGCGATCATGGCCGGCTCGATCCTCGGCTTCTCGCTGCCGACCTTCTGGGTCGGACTGATGATGATCATACTGTTTGCGGTCGTGCTCGGGTGGCTGCCGGCGACCGGGCGGGGCGATACGGCGGTCTTTCTCGGCATCAAGTCGAGCGCCTTTACCCGCGACGGGCTCAGCCACCTGGCCATGCCCGCCCTGAACCTGGCGCTGCTCAAGATCAGCCTGGTGATCCGCCTGACCCGGGCCGGCGCGCGCGAGGCGATGCACCAGGACTATATCAAGTTCGCCCGCGCCAAGGGCCTCAGAACCCGCCGGGTGATCGGGGTGCATCTGCTCAAGAACATCATGATTCCGGTGGTCACGGTGCTGGGTCTGGAATTTGGCAACCTGCTGGCCTTCTCGGTCGTGACCGAGTCGATTTTCGCCTGGCCGGGCATGGGCAAGCTGCTGATCGAGTCGCTGCTGCAACTCGACCGCCCCGTCGTGGTCGCCTATCTGATGATTATCGTTGTGGTCTTCGTCATCATCAATCTGGCCGTGGACATCCTCTACTCGATCCTCGATCCGCGCGTCCGGCTGCGGGAACAGGGCACATGAGCGTTCCGGCCGACAGCGCGCCGGGCGCGCCGGAAATCGGGGTCGAGACGCCCTTCCAACGCTTTCGCGCGGAGTTCTTCGAGAGCTGGATCGCCGCTTTCGCGCTCGGGCTCCTCGGCCTGATCGTCGTGCTGGCGCTGCTCGCGCCCTGGATCACGCCGCAGAATCCCTACGACCTGGGCCAGGTCGACGTGCTGGACGGCAAGCTGCCGCCGGGCTCCCGGGCCTACACCGGCTACACCATGTGGCTGGGCTCGGACGGGGCCGGGCGCGATCTCTATTCCGCCATTCTCTACGGTTTGCGCATTTCGATCTCGGTCGGCGTCGCCTCCGGCGTTATCGCCCTGGTGATCGGCTCGACCATCGGCCTGATCGCGGCGTATGCCGGCGGGCGGGTGGAGACGGTGGTGATGCGGCTGGTCGACCTCCAGCTTTCGTTTCCGGCGGCCCTGATCGCCTTGATGCTGGTGGCGGTTATGGGCCGTGGCATCGACAAGATCATCATCGCGCTGGTCGCCGCCCAATGGGCCTACTATGCCCGCACCGTTCGCGCCTCCGCTCTGGTGGAGAGCGCCAAGGAGTATGTCGAGGCGGCGCGCTGCCTTGGCCTCGGCCACGCGCGGATCGTCTTTCGGCACATCCTGCCGAACTGCATGGCGCCGCTGATCGTGGTTGGAACGGTGCAGACGGCCCACGCCATCGCGCTCGAGGCGACGCTCAGTTTCCTCGGTGTCGGGTTGCGCCAGACCGAGCCGTCGCTCGGCGTGCTGATCGCCAACGGCTTCGAATACATGATGTCGGGGCGCTACTGGATCAGTTTCTTCCCCGGCATCGCGCTGTTGCTGACCATCGTGTCGATCAATCTCGTCGGCGACCAGCTGCGCGACGTTCTGAACCCGAGGCTGAAGAAATGAGCGTGCTGGAGGTCGCCGGGCTGCGGACCCATTTCTTCACCCGCGCCGGGGTGGTGAAAGCGGTGGACGGGGTGGATTTCACGCTTCAGCGCGGCGAGGTGATGGGTCTGGTCGGCGAATCCGGTTCCGGCAAGACCGTCACCGGCTTTTCGATCCTCGGCCTGGTCGACCCTCCGGGGCGGATCGTCGGCGGCTCGATCCGCTATCGGGGCGAGGAGCTTGTCGGCGCGCCCGACGAGCGTCTGCGCGAGCTTCGCGGGAACCGGATCGCGATGATCTTCCAGGACCCGATGATGACCCTGAACCCGGTGCTTCGCATCGACACCCAGATGGTCGAGGCGATCCAGGCGCATGAGAGGGTGCCGAAAAAGGCCGCCTGGGAGCGCGCCCGCGACGGTCTCGGCCAGGTCGGCATCCCGTCGCCCGAGGAGCGGCTGCGGGCCTATCCCCACCAGCTCTCCGGCGGCATGCGCCAGCGGGTCACGATCGCGATTGCGTTCCTGAACGCCCCGGAGCTGATCATCGCCGACGAGCCGACCACGGCGCTCGATGTCACCATCCAGGCGCAGATCATCTACCAGGCCCAGAAGGTCTGCCGCGAGCGCGGCGCGGCAATGATCTGGATCACCCACGATCTGGCGGTCGTCGCCGGCCTCGCCGACCGCATCTGCGTCATGTATGCCGGCCGGATCGTCGAGGCCGGACCGACCGACGACGTGATCGACCGGCCGTTGCACCCCTACACCGTCGGGCTGCTGGGTTCGGTCCCGTCGGCGAACAAACGCGGCCAGAGGCTCAACCAGATCCCGGGCATGACGCCCAACATGCTGGCCCTGCCCAAGGGCTGCGCCTTCCGCGAGCGCTGTGCTCGCGCCGGGGACGCCTGTCTGGCCGAGCCCGGCATCACCGAACCCGCCGCCGGGCGCGCGCTTCGCTGCTTTCACCCGCATGGCATCGAGGTTCCCGCATGAGCGTGCCGCTGATCGAGGTCCGCGGCGTGACCAAGCATTTCGTCAAACGCCTGGACCTGGCCGGCAAGATTGCCCGGCGCCTTGGCGCCGATGTCGACGAGGAGGTGGTCCACGCGGTCGATGCGGTCGACCTCGCGGTGAGGCCCGGCGAAGTCGTCGGCCTCGCCGGCGAGTCGGGCTGCGGCAAGTCCACGCTGGGGCGGATGATGGCCGGAATCCTGCCGCCCACCGACGGCGAGATCCTGTTCGAGGGGATCGCCGCCTCCGAGATGAGCGGCGCCCAGCGCCGCGCCGCGACGCTTGCCGTCCAGATGATCTTCCAGGACCCGTTCGCCAGTCTCAATCCCCGCCTGCGGGTCGAGCAGATCATCGGCGAGGCGCCGCTGGTGCACGGACTGGTCGATCGCGGCGGCCTGTCCGACTACGTCGATGACATCATGCGCAATGTCCGGCTCGATCCGGCCTTGAAACGGCGCTATCCACACCAGTTCTCGGGTGGACAGCGCCAGCGGATCGGCATCGCCCGGGCGCTCGCGGTGCGGCCGCGCTTCCTGGTTTGCGACGAGGCGATCGCATCGCTCGACGTCTCGATTCAGGCGCAGGTGCTGAACCTGTTCATGGACCTGCGCGAAGAGTTCGACCTGACTTATCTGTTCATCTCGCACGACCTCTCGGTGGTCGAGCACATCGCCGATCGGGTGGTGATCATGTATCTCGGCCGGATCGTCGAAAGCGCGCCGACGGAACAGCTTTTCAGTGCGCCGCGTCACCCCTATACCCAGGCGCTGCTGGCCGACGTGCCGCGACTGGATCAGCGAAAACATGATTTCTCGCCGGTCGCGGGCGAGATCCCGTCGCCGCTCGATCCGCCGCCGGGATGTCATTTCCACCCGCGCTGCCCGCATGCGATGCCGATTTGCCGGACGCAGCAACCGGTTCTGCGCGAGATCGCGCCGGGCGCCTTTTCGGCCTGCCACCTGGATGGGAACTCCGGGACATGAGCGGGCCTGTCCCGCGCGGGCTCACGTCGTAATCGGCGGCGTCCTCGGTTCGGACCAGGGAAACAACCTGTCGAAAGCTCACATCTAGAGCAAATTCCACCCAGGCAGAACCACGTCATGCTCGTGCTTGACACGGGCATCCAGGTCTTAAACGGTTGATTTAAAGACTGGATTGCCGGGTCAAGCCCGGCAATGACAACGGGGAGAGCGACTCTGCTTGAGTGGAATTTGCTCTAGTGCTGGAGAATCTGGCTGAGGAACAGCTTGGTGCGGGGGTGCTGCGGGTTGTTGAAGAATTCGAAGGGTTCGTTCTGCTCGACGATGTCGCCCTCGTCCATGAAGATCACCCGGTCGGCGACGGTCTTGGCAAAACCCATCTCGTGGCTCACCACGATCATCGTCATGCCGGTGTCGGCGAGTTCGATCATGACGTCGAGCACCTCCTTGATCATCTCCGGGTCGAGCGCCGAGGTGGGCTCGTCGAACAGCATGATCTTCGGGTTCATGCAGAGCGAACGGGCGATCGCCACGCGCTGCTGCTGACCGCCCGAGAGCTGGCCCGGGTATTTGTTGGCCTGCTCGGGGATCTTGACCCGGGTGAGATACTTCATCGCCGCTTCCTGGGCTTCGGCCTTGGGTGTCTTGCGGGTCCAGATCGGCCCCAGGGTGAGGTTCTCCAGCACGGTGAGATGGGGAAACAGGTTGAAGCTCTGGAACACCATGCCCACTTCCCGGCGAATATGGTCGATGTGCTTGAGATTCTTGTCCAGCAGTATGCCATCGACGACGATGTCGCCTTCCTGATGCTCCTCGAGGCGGTTGATGCAGCGGATCAGGGTCGATTTACCCGACCCGGACGGCCCGCAGACGACGATCCGCTCGCCCTTGTGGACCACCAGGTCGATGTCCTTCAGGGCGTGGAAGGCGCCATACCATTTATTGACCTTGTTGAGCTGGATGATGACCTCGGTCGAAGCGGCGGAGGCCAGTTGGCCCGGGGTGTCCTGGGTGTCGGTGGATGTCATTGTTCTCTCCCCCGGTCTTTCCGGATCAACGTTTGGCGCCGGCTGAAAGTTTCACTTCCAGATGCCGGCTGTATTTCGACATGACCGAGCAGACGACGAAGAAAACCACCGCGCCGAACAGCAGCGGTTCCTTGTGCAGCCCGCGCCAGGGCACGTCCTGACTGACCGAGCGCAGCATGCCCAGGATGTCGAACAGTCCGATGATCGACACCAGGGTGGTGTCCTTCAGCAGCCCGATGAAGCTGCCGACGATATTCGGAATCATGTGCTTGAGGGCCTGGGGCATGACGATCAGCCCCATCATTCCCCAATAGCCGAGGCCGATGGTATGGGCGGCCTCGTACTGGCCCCTGGGAATGGCCTGGAGGCCGGCGCGAACGGTCTCGGCCATGTAGCAGGCGGAAAACAGCGACACCGCGATGATGACCTGAACCAGCTTGTTGAGGACGAAGCCTTCAGGCATGAACAGCGGGAACATGGTGGTGGCCATGAACAGCACGGTAATCAGCGGCACCGAGCGGAACAGTTCGATGAACGCCGTGCTCATGACCCGGATGACCGGCATCTTGGAGCGCCGGCCGAGGGCCAGGATGATGCCGCCCGGAAGCGCCGTGGCGATGCCGATTCCCGAGATCACCAGGGTGAGGAACATGCCGCCCCATTTGGACCAGGGAACCACCTCTTCGGTCCAGCCCGTTTGCAGGGCATAGCCCACCGCAAGGGCGGCCGCGAGAAGGACCAGAAGGGTGTTGCGCTGGGTCGCCTCCGGCGCCTGATCCTTGCCCAGCCAGCGGAGCAGGGTGTCCGGCAGGCCGCGGCCGCTGGACACCCCGATGATCGCATGCGCGGTATTGCCGGCCAGGCAGACCATCGCCAGGGTGACCATGACCTGCATGAACAGCGACTTGTCGCCGCCGGCGAAGAGATAACCGGCGAGGAAGGGATAGAGGAACACCGTGGACAGGCCGATGAAGATCTTGGCCCTGACCCGGGGCAGCCAAAGCGGCGCCATCCACAGGACCAGCAGCAAGCCGCCGAGATTGACCCGCCACAGTTCGGTCCTCGGGTAGCGGCCGTAGAAGATATTGTCGATCCACTGGATGACGCCGGCCCAGCAGGCGCCATCGATGCTGATATCGAAACATTCGCGCCGGTCCTTGGCCACCCAGACGGCATCGGCCACGCCCCAGATCCACAACCCCTTCACCACCACATAGATGATGTAGAGGCAGATCAGGGTGAGGACGGCGTTGAGCACGGTGCTGAAAAGATTCTTGTGCAGCCACCCGATCACCGTGGTCTCCGACAGGGGGGCGGTCCGGGACGACGTGGGCTGCGTTCTGACCACGACCATGATCAGCGCTCCACCAGTTGGACGCGTTTGTTGTAGATGTTCAGCAGGCCCGATATCGAGAGGCTGACGGTCATGTAGAACGCCATTGTCATGCCGACCATCTCGACCGCGTAACCGGCCTGGTTCAGCGCCGTCTGCATGAACAGCGCGACCACGTCCGAATAGCCGATGGCGACGGCCAGCGAGGAATTCTTGACCACGTTCATGCAATTGCTGATCAGCGGCGGAACGATGGCCCGCATGGCCTGGGGAATGATCACCAGGGCCAGCACCCGGTTCTGTTTGAGGCCGATCGACAGCGCCGCGTCGCTTTGACCCGTGTCCACCGAGAGGATGCCGGCGCGCACGGCTTCGGCGAGATGCGCCGCATGATAGAAGGTCAGGGCGACCAGCAGCGCCAGGAAAGCCGGCGGCAGGCTGACGCCGCCCTTGAAGTTGAAGCCCTGGAGCGACGGGATATCCCAGTCGAGCGGAGACCCGGTCGCCAGATAGGCGATTCCCGGCACAACGATCAGCAGGCCCATGGAGGCCGAGAAGGTCGGGAATACCTGGCCGGTCAGGTCCTGGCGCTTGTGAGCCCAGCGGCTGAGAAAGAACACGCCGATGACTGCGGCGACAAAGGCCACGATGGTCATCCAGAACAGATCGCCGGGGACCGGCGAGGCCGCATACAGGCCGCGATTGTTGAGGAACACGACCTCCGCGCCGCCGGAAAGATCGATGCTGTTCTTGACCCTGGGCAGGATCGAGAAGACCGCGACATACCAGAAGATGATCTGCATCAGCAGTGGGGTGTTGCGAAGGATCTCCACATAGACCAGCGCCAGCCGGGCGACCAGCCAATTGGAGGAAAGCCTCAAAATGCCGACGAAGAAACCGAGTACGGTGCTGGCGATGATCGCGAAGAACGAGATCAGAAGGGTGTTGAGGACGCCGATGAAGAAGATGCGGCGGTAGGTCCCGATGCCGGGCTCGTATTCGATCAGCTTGAAGTCGGTGTCGAACCCGGCGGTGGCGGTGAGGAAGCCGAAGCCGGTGTTCATCCCGCGCACTTCGAGATTGTGGGCGGTGGTGGTGATCAGATACCAGGCGAGCCAGCCGACGGTGCCGGCGGTCAGAAGCTGATAGAAGATCGAGCGCACCCGCTCGTCGTGGAAAAAGTCGAACCGCTCTTTCGGCTTGACCCGCACCGATGCGCTATCGGTTTCACTGACGGCCATGATCGTTGGACCCTGATGTTACCGCAGGCTCAATCCGAGAAAACGGCGCCAGCCCTCGATCGGGGCCGGCGCCGTCAGATCATCCTAGCGGAACGGCGGGGAGTACATCAGTCCGCCTTGGGTCCAGAGGGCGTTCGCCGACCCGGCCCGGCCGATGCCGATGCCCAATTCGCCACCTCCCATGTAGGCTTCGTAGACCTCGCCGTAATTGCCGACCGCCTTGATGATGTTGTAGGCCCAGTCCTTGGTAAGGCCCAAACCCTCATGAAGGTTGCCCTCGACGCCGAGGATGCGCCGCACCGAGGGGTTGGTCGCGTTGGCGCGCATGTCATCGACATTGGCCTGGGTGATGCCGAGCTCCTCGGCGCCGACCAGCACGTGAACCGTCCACTTGACGATGTCGAACCACTGGTCGTCACCATGCCTCACGGCCGGCGCCAGGGGCTCCTTGGAGATGGTCTCGGGCAGCACCAGATGGTCGCCCGGATTGGGGAACGCCGCCTTGGAGGAGGCCAGCCCCGACTTGTCGTTGGTCATCGCGTCGCAACCGCCCTGAAGATAGGTGTCGTTGCGGACGTTGGTGTCCTCGAAGGTGACCGGGCTGATGTCGAGATTGTGGAGCCGGCTGAAGTCGGCCAGGTTCAGCTCGGTGGTGGTGCCGGTCAGCACGCAGACCGTGGCGCCCTTGAGGTCGAGCGCGCTGGTGATGCCGCTGTCCTTGGGCACCATGAAGCCCTGGCCGTCATAGAAGTTGACGGCGGTGAAGTCGAGGCCGAGCTGGGTGTCGCGCAGCAACGTCCAGGTGGCAGTCCGCGACAGCAGATCGGACTCGCCGTTGGCCAGCGCGGTAAAGCGGACCTGGCTGCTGACCGACTGAATCTCCAGCTTGTCCTTGCTGCCGAAGATGGCGGCGGCGACGGCCTGGCAGATCGCGACGTCGCTGCCGTACCAATCGCCATTGGCGTCGAGATTGTAGAAGCCGGGCGTAGGCGGGCCAACCTGGCAGCGCAGAAAGCCGCGTTCCTTGACGATCTCGAGCGTGCTGGCCGCTTGAGCGGCGGTGGCGCCGGCAAGGGTCATCGCGGCGACCGCGGTTGCCGATGCAAAGAGTGTTGTGAGTTTCATCCCTGTTATCCCTTGTTGACTTCGCGACGTCACAAACGGGAAGGAGTCCCGTCCATGCGCCATCTCCGAATCACGCTAGCTGTTTGTTTTCCATATGACAACAGCGCGTTGGGAGCGTTTACGCCCGGCGTGACGGTTGTCGGTCGCTCGACCCGGTTTGTTCGGCGATGCACTCGAACCGCGTGTCAACGGCTTGCGGGTTGGTTTGGCGCGGATTCGCCTGGATGGTCTCGGCCCGCGCCTTGCCGGTCAGACAGGCGGCTTCGGCGGCATAGGGCAGCGGCCCCCAGCCCTCGCTTGCTTCGCCCTCAACCCATTGCCCATCAAGGAGATAATATCACCATGAGAAATTTCATGGTCTCGAAAACCCCGCCTCAACTGCCCGCATCGACCGCCGTCCAGTAATCGACATTCAGCTTGCTGATCCAGCGATCGTGCAAGGAGCCGAGGCATTGACGCAAGGTCATCAGGCCGGACCAGGTGACCCGGTGGCATTGCTCGAAGCCGGTCTCGGCCAGGGCATAGCCCGATGATTCCGGCGATAACGCAACGCTGCTCCAGACCCGATCGCGCTCGGCCTCGCTGGCCCGGCCGGCCCGGGGCAGCGCATTGACCAGCCGCGCCGTCAGCAGGGCCGCGCCGGTCCGCTCGCCGCCACGATCGATGATCGCCGCCGCGACCTTGCGCAGCGGCCCCGCCGCCACGGCGATATCGTAATCGGTATGGACCCAGTAGGCGGCCGGATTGGGCGCGGGGATCAGGGTGGCCCGCTCGCCGACGGTCACCCGGACCGAGACCAGCCCGTTGTCCTGGAGAAATTTCGCCGGCACGCTGATGCGGACCGCCGAGCGTCCCCGCGCCGAGGCGAAAGCGAGCAGCCCGCGCGCCTGAAGGCGGACGGTTGCGCCATCTTCCCGCACGCCCTCGACGATCAGGGTCTCCGGGTCGTGGATATAATATACCGTGCCCAGGGCCGGCGGCCGGCGGCGCTTCTCGATGCAAAAGGAGGTGAACTCGGCGCCGCATTGCCTGCGTTCGCATTGCAGGGAAGTCGGCTCCAGGCTGGCGATGAGGCCGAGGATCTGCGGCTCGGCCGAGGCCCGGGTCAGGCCGATCAGCGAACAGGCGACGAGGATCAGGGTGAAACGCAACCATGCGGCCATTGATCGATCTCCTCGAATAGGACCGGCGGGAATCATAACACGATCCGGTCCGAATGTGGGAAAACCTTGGCCCGTCCGGAAACCCGGATTCGATCGGTAGAGTGGACGGCGCCGCCGGCACACCGGGCGCAACAGGGTCGGCGGGTCAGACGATCTGGAACGGCGGCATCATCACCGGGACCTCGACCTCCAGCAGCACCGGCGCCTTGGCCGCGAGCGCCGTGCGCAGGGTCTGGCCGAGGCCGGCCGGGTCGCAGCGCAGGCCGGTGACGCCATAGGCCTCGGCGAGTTTCATGAAATCGGGATTGTGCAGGTCGGTGCCGATGAAGCGCTCGCCGAACCGGTGCGTCTGGTCCCAGCGCGACGCGCCGTAGGCGTGATTGTTGAAGACGATGGCGATGACGTCGATGCCGTGCCGCCCCGCCGTCGACAGCTCTTCGGTGCCGTACATGAAACCACCGTCGCCGCAGAGCGCGACGACCTGCCGGTCCGGAACCGCGACCTTGGCCCCGAGCGCGGTGGGGAAGGCGTAGCCGAGGGTGCCGAAATAGGACGAGGTGAGAAACCTGCGCGGCGCGTTCACGGGATAGGCGATGGTGCTCCAGTAGCCCAGGTTGGTGATGCCGCCGACCACCACCGCGTCCTCGTCCAGTTCGGCGCGTAGCATGGCCATCATGTCGAGTTGCCGGGGGGCGAACTCGCGGACCTTGGCCCGGAAGGCCTGGCGCCGGGCGGCGACCTCCCCGGCGCGCGACTCCCGCGCCGGGCCGGCGCCGCGCAGCGCCCGGATCAGGCCGGCCAGGGCTCCCTTCGCATCCGCTTCGATGCCGACTTCGGCGGGGAAGTTCTTGCCGATCTCGCTCGGATCGATATCGATCTGGACCAGGCGCGGCAGCCGCTCCGCCGCGAAGTTCCGGATCATCAGCCGGGTGCCGACGGCGAGCACCGCGTCGCTATGGGCCATGAGTTCCTCGATCGGGCTCATGATATAGTTGACCCCGAGGAACAGCGGGTGCTGGTCGGGGATCGTGCCCTTGCTCTGCTGGGTGGTGATCACCGGCGCCTGGAGCAACTCGGCGAGCTCGACCAGCTCGGCCGCGGCCCCGGCGCTGACAATGCCGCCGCCGGCAATGATCGCCGGCCTCTCGGCCTTGGCCAGCAGCCGGGCGGCCCGTTCGATCTCGCCGGGCGCGCCGGCGGGCCTGGCATGGTCCTCGGCGGCGATGATCCGGGCGCCGCCCTCGGCCGCCAGCGTATCGAGGGGAATCTCGAGCTCGACCGGCCTGGGGCGCCCGGTCTTGAGGTGGCGGAAGGCCTCGTGCACGGCTTCGGGAATCTCCTCCATGCGGGTGACCCGGTGGTTCCACTTGGTGATCGAGTTGAAGACCTCGAGCTGCTCCTCGACCTCGTGCAACTCGCCGCGGCGCTTGCCCAGCGAGGTGCTGGGGATTTGCCCGGTGACCAGCAGCACCGGAGACGAGGAGGCGTAGGCCGTGCCCAGGCCGGCGGCGGCGTTGAAGGCGCCGGGGCCGGGGGTCACCAGGGCGACGCCGGGCTGGCCGGTCACCTTGGCGTAGCCGTCGGCCATGTAGGTCGTGGCCTGCTCGTGGCGGGTGTGGATCAGGCGCACCGCGTTGCGTTGCTCATGGAGAGCATCGAACGCCGGCATGATCTGCACGCCGGGCAGAGCGAAGATCGTGTCCACGCCCTCCGACACCAACTGCCCGACGAGCGCCTGGGCTCCGGTCATCCGCGCCATGAATTCCTGCTCCCGCTGGTATGCCAAGCCTGTCACAATGTAACCGCCCACGAAGTCGTGGCAACTCCGGACTACGGAGACGACACCGGAATTCGCTCCAGCGTCCTGAATCCAAAGTTTCCCGGATCAAAAAACCATAGAGATTCCCGCACCCGCGCGAACGACGCCGGTGCGGCGCGCCTCCTCCCCCCTCGTGGGGGAGGATGGGAGGGGGGGCGGCGCGCAGCGACGCTCCCGGTCGCTCATTGGGGGAGCTCATGGACGGTTCAGTTCCGCCCGCGCCCTGCCCCTGGAGGGCAACCGCCGGCCCCGGAAACCATCGTTGCGATGGACCGGAGGCCTGTGGTGCGCTAACTTACAAGCTTGACCAATCGCCGGCGGCGGACCAAATACACCCTCGCCGGCATCGACTTTGGATGCGGACAAGCCATCTTGCAAGCCATCTTGCTGAAAAGAGCGGAGATCGAACCGGAGACCAACGAGCGACGGCGCTTGCAACACTGCGGAGACGTTGCGTAAAATCACCGAAGGTTGCGCCAGAGCCGCCGGCGGAAAACAACCTCGACACGGCCACCGATTAGGACGACGCACAAAGAGAGGACGGCAATGCAGGACCACCACGTGGATGAGATGCGCCCGCGCGAAGTCGGGACCGGCTATGACGCCGCCGGCGATCCCGAGCTGAGCCTCGAGCCCTGCCGGCTGGAAATCGACGGCAAACCGGTCGAGGCGATGGCGGGCGAGACCATCCTGGGCGCTGCGCTGCGCGCCGGCATCGAGATTCCGGCGATGTGCTTCGATCCGCGGATGAAACCCACCGGCGACTGCGAATTGTGCAATGTCGTGCTCGAGGGCCGGGCCGACCCGGTGAAGGCCTGCATGATCGTGGCCGAAGCGGGCATGACGATCCAGACCATGAATGCGCGGTTGAAGACCCAGCGCAAGGACCGGCTCAACACCTATCTGGCCGATCACAACGCCTATTGCCAGCCGCCCTGCACCGCGGCCTGCCCGGCCGGGATCGACATCGCCGGCTATATCGACCTCATCCTGCAGAAGGACTATGCCGGCTCGACGAAGCTGATCAAGGAGATGCTGCCGCTGCCGGGCGTGCTCGGGCGGGTCTGCCCGCGGCCCTGCGAAGACCCCTGCCGGCGGATCCAGATCGATGGCAAGCCGGTGGCGATCTGCGCCCTGAAGCGCTTCGCCGCCGACAAGGCCGCCGAAGCCGGATTGCCGACCCAGCCCGAGCCCAAGCCCGCCACCGGCAAGCGCGTCGCCGTGATCGGCGCCGGCCCGACCGGCCTGTCCGCAGCCTACTACCTGGCGCTCGACGGGCACAAGGTGACGCTGCTGGAGGCGGAAAGGAAGGCCGGCGGCGTGCTGCGCTTCGGCATTCCGCCCTACCGCCTGCCCAACAACGTGCTCGACCAGGAGATCGACGACATCCTGGCGCTCGGCGTCGAGTTGAAGACCAACCAGACCATGGGCCGCGACTACCAGCTCGACACCCTCAGGGATCAGGGCTTCGACGCGGTCTACCTCTCGATCGGCGCCATGGCCGCCAAACCGACCAACCTTCCCGGCGACGACGCCGAGGGCGTGATGTCGGCGATCAAGTTCCTCGCCGACGTCAACTGGAACGAAAAGGTCGAAATCGGCGACCGCATCATCGTCATCGGCGGCGGCTTCACGGCGGCGGACGCGGTGCGCACGGCGCGCCGGGTCGGCGCTTCCGACGTGACCATGCAGTACCGGCGCACCCGCAAGGAGATGTCGGCTGCGGCGCACGAAATCCACGAATGCGATATCGAGGGGATCACGCTCGACCTGCTGACCGCGCCGGTTTCCATCAACGTCGAGAACGGGCGCGTGGTCGGCCTGACCTCGCTGCGCATGGAGCTTGGCGAGCCCGATGAAAGCGGGCGGCGGCGTCCGGTCCCGCTGCCGGGGACCGAGTATTTCACCCCCGCGGACACCATCATGATGGCCATCGGACAGGACGTCGACATCGCCGCGCTCAACCAGGGCGACCTCGGCGTCCACAACCGATGGGGCACCATCGAGGTCGACGAATTGACCATGATGACCAACCTGCCGGGCGTTTTCTCCGGCGGCGACTGCGTCACCGGCGCCGCCACCGTGGTCGAGGGCGTGGGCGCCGGGCGGCTCGGCGCCTTCGCCATCAATGCCTACCTGAACGGCGCCGACGAGGCTGGAATCGCCGCCGCGATCTTCCAGCACAAGCCGAAGTTCTTCGACATCGGCGCGAAAGCCGCCTCGTTGGCGCCGTTGATCGAAATGCCGGTGCTGGATGGCGAGGGCCGCCTCGAGGCGTTCGCCAATGCGCGGGGCGGCGGCGACGTCGATAACGACGAGGCCTTCCGGGAGGTCGAAGTCGGCTTCACGGAGGAAGAGGCGCTGGAAGAGGCCGGCAGGTGCCTGATGTGCCGCTGCCAGGCGGCCGGCTCGTGCACGTTGCAGAAACTGTCGATCGAATATGGTGCCGGAACCACGACCTACCTGGGCAAGGATGCATGGAAATGAACATAAACCTCAAGCTCCAAGAGTCTAGAACGCTCGATCCGGGCATCGCCGCGCCGCTGGTGTCCTTTCCGTTTTTCCAGCTCGAATACGAAAAGTGCATCAAGTGCCTGCAATGCGTGCGCATCTGCGACGAGGTCCAGCATCGCAAGGTCTATACCACCGACGACTCGGGCTACCCGGTGCTGGTCAGCGGCACCAACGATTTCCGCGACACCGATTGCAACAACTGCGGCCAGTGTGTCGGGGTCTGCCCGACCGGCGCCCTGGTCGATCTGACCGACACCGGCGTCCTGCCCAAGCACCTGCGCCAGAAGACCACCACGACCTGCGGTTATTGCGGGGTCGGCTGCGCCATCGAGCTGGAAACCGAGGCGGGCAAGGTGGTCGCCGTCAACCCCTCGCTGGTCTCGGACGCCAACATCGGCAATCTGTGCGTCAAGGGCCGCTTCGGCATGGACTTCATCCATCATCCCGACCGTCTGACGACGCCGCTGATGCGCCGCGGCGGCAAGGACAGCCCGCTGGAGCCGGCAAGCTGGGACGAGGCCATCGCCTTTGTCGCCCGGCGCTTCAACGAGGTCAAGGCCGAGCACGGCGCCTCGGCGCTGGCCGGCCTGACCTCGGCGCGGGCCACCAACGAGGACAATTTCGTCTTCCAGAAGTTGATCCGCTGCGCCTTCGGCACCAACAACATCGACCACTGCGCCCGGCTCTGCCACATGGCCTCCGCCGTGGCCCTGAAAATGGCGGTCGGCTCCAGCGCCCCGTCGGCGTCAAGTCCCGACGTGCGCATGGCGACGGCGTTCATCGTCTGCGGCTCGAACACCACCGTGACCCACCCGGTGATCTCGAGCCAGGTGTTCAGGGCCAAATACGAGAGCGGGGCGAAGCTTGTCGTGATCGACCCGCGCCGGATCGAGATGGTCGATCACGCCGATGTCTGGCTGCGGCCGAGGAACGGCACCAATGTCTCGGTGCTGAACGGCATTGCCCGGATCATCTGGAAGGAGGGGCTGGCCAACGACGCCTTCATCGAGGCGCGCACCGAAGGCTGGCAGAGCTACATCGAGAACCTCGAGAGATATACCCCCGAGTATGTCGAGGAGGTCTCCGGCGTGCCGGCGGGCCGGCTGCGCCAAGCCGCCCTGATGTACGGCAAGGCGGCGCGCGGCATGCTGTTGTGGGGCATGGGCATCACCCAGCACCTGACCGGCGTCGACGGCGCCTTGGCGATGGCCAATCTGTCGCTGCTCTCGGGCCATGTCGGGCGTCCCGGCACCGGATTTATCCCGCTGCGCGGCCAGTCCAACGTGCAGGGCTGTTCCGACATGCAGGGCCAGCACAACAACCTGCCCGGCTACCACGACATCAAGGACCCGGCGGATCGCGCCAAGTTCGAGAAAGCCTGGGGCGTGCCGATGCCGACGGACGAATACCTGACGGTGATCGAGATGGAGGATGGCGCCGGCGAGGGCACCATCAAGGCGATGTTCATCATGGGCGAGAACCCGATGGGCTCGAGCCCCGACTTAAAGGAGGTCGAGCACGGCCTGAAGAAGCTCGAATTCCTCGTCGTGCAGGACCTGTTCCTGTCCGAGACGGCGGAGCTGGCCGACGTCGTCTTCCCGGCCGCCAGTTTTGCCGAGAAGGACGGCACCTTCACCAACACCGAGCGGCGCGTGCAAATGGTGCGCAAGGCGGTGGAGCCGCCCGGCGAGGCGCGGGCCGACTGGGAAATCATCTGCGACGTATCGACCGCCATGGGCTACGAGATGAGCTATCCGGACGCCGCGTCGATCATGGAGGAGATCGCCTCCCTGGTGCCCTCCTACGCCGGCATCCGCCACGAGCGGCTCGGCGGCAGCGGCCTGCAATGGCCCTGCTTCGACACCAATCACCCCGGCACCCGTTTCCTTTATGCGGAGGACTTCCCGACCGCCTCGGGCCGGGGTCTGTTCCATGCCGTCAACCAGGACGACGCGGGCGAGGACGCGGCCGACGATCTCTATCCGCTGAACCTCAACTCGGGCCGGTTGCTCGAGCACTATCACACCGGCACCATGTCGCGGCGTTCGCGCGGGCTGCATCACATGCGGCCCGAGGGCGAGGTCGAGGTGCACCCCGAGGACGCGCGGCGCTACGGTCTGGAGAACGGCTGCATGGGCCGCATCGTCACCAAGCGCGGCGCGATCGAGGTCAAGGTGTTTGTGACCGAAAAGACCCCGGAGGGGGCGATCTTCTACCCCTTCCACTTTGCCGAGGCGCCGGCCAACCGGCTGATCGCCGGCACCTTCGACAAGGCCTCGCAGACCCCGGCCTACAAGCGCACCGCCGCCAGGGTCGAGCGCATCGAGGCGTAGGAAGATGCGCTCGCGTGGCGTTTCCGGGTTGCGGGGCGTAGCCACTGGGGTGACGAAGGTAGAGGGGGCGATGGCGGCGAAGTAAATGCTTCCACACACTGTCGAGATTGGGAGTGCCGACGCAGTCGCAGATGCACTCTCTTTTGTACCTTGTAGAATCCCTAGGCCACGGACGAGTGACCTCGGACAACCATTGACCGAATGGTGGATGTTGCGGCGACTGCTACAACGCTATCCGGATGACCTCCCGTTCGATTTTCCGCTCGTTATTGAAAAGGGAGAGCGACCGGATTTTCTTATTAAACACAATGACATGATCTATAATTTGGAGGCAACTGAAGCGACCAGCCATCTTGATCAACACGCTTGGGCAACGACTGACCGCACGAAGCCTCACTTGGTCAGCGAGTTTGGCGGTCGAGCCGAAGGCGGCATGGGAGGCAACCAACCGGAGCGTCTTGTTATCGCCGACGTCCTTCGAGCGATACGCCGCAAGCGGAAATTGTCACGAGACCTTTCACCTCAATGTCTGAATCTTTTAATTTATGTAAATTCGGAACCTGGATTTCTGCTTGATATTGAATATTTCGCCGCTACCGTAGAAGGTTATTGGCCATTGCTTGATGTATCGTGCAAAAATTATGGCGACATATTTACTATTCTCGGCAAGTCTTGTTGGCTTGATATTCGAGGCAACAAAGCGCGGATCATACGCGCCATCGTTTCATCGCCCAAGTGAAGTGGTCGGGTCAACGCTGACTCTGGCCCTACTGTGCAGAGGCAATCACCATAGAATTGTAAGCATAGGTCTTCCAACCCGGCCTATAGCCCTCGCTCGCCTGGTTGCCCCACACCGTCCAACCTTTGCGCCCGACACCGCCGAAAAGCTCCATCTACGGGCTCCAGCTACCGCTTTCGATGACCTCGTACTGCTCGCCCGCCAAAAAACCTTTTTTTGAAATCCCTTTGTTTTTTAACGGACGCTTCGGGCGTAAGCGCGGACGGGGCGATGAAGCGGCTCCCTCCCCCCGCGTGGGCTTCGCAGGGGAGGGGCTTCGGGTCCCTCAAGGTGCAACGCAGTCCCCTCCCCCAAAAAGGGGGAGGGTTAGGGTGGGGGTCGCTGCGGTATGAGCCCTGCGCAGAGGCCGCCGGTATCAGTGGCGCCCCAGCGGCAGCCCGCCCAGCGCCATCGTCCGGCCGCGCCGGGCGAAGGTGGTGACGGTCTCCTGACGCTGGACGCCGCCCTCGATGATGGTGATCAGCGGGATGCCGAGGCTGACCGACAACTCGGCGATAAAGCCGATCCCGGTCCCCGACATGTCCTCCAGCGTGTGGATGCCGATCCCCGGCCCCTCGCCGAGATCCAGCGAGCCGCCGCGCGCGATCGCCGAACCCGAGAACCTGGTCTCGTCGCCGAACACCACGGTGAGCTGCACCGATGCGCCGACGCTGTAGATCCAGCCGACGGCGCCCGAGGCCGATCCGTAGTAGCCGATCTTGCGCCCCGGAGCGAACACCGCCCCGGCGCCGAAATAACCCCCGGCGCCGAGCGCTCCGCCGCCGGATACCCCGAGCCCGACGGTGATGTTGTGCCGGTCGCAGAGATCGAGGATGCCGCCGATGCCGCCGATGAAACTCAACCCCGGGACCGCTCCAAGGGCGGTGTCGAGGGCGAAGATCGCCAGCTCGACCTCCCAGCCCGAAAGCACCGTCGGCCCGGGCAGGTGGATCGTGGCGCCCCCGCCGAGCGGCCGGGCATAGCTCCGGGCCGCCGCCCCCGGCGGGGTCAGGAGCCGGTCGAGATAGGCTCGCGCCTGCTCCTCGGTGGCGCCGTTCGCCACCGCCCGGGCGATCGCCGCGTCACGGTCCCCCGCCGAGGCGGCGGGCGCCGCCGGCGCCCGGGTGTCGGCCGCGCCCGGCCTGGCCAGCGGCAGCCCTCCGATCACGCCGCGGTCGCGCGCCACAATCGGCAGCCCGCCGATGGTACGCGACGAGAGCCGGTGCCGGGGGCCGGAGGCCGCGGCCAGGCTGAACACATTGACCGAACTGATCCCGCCGCCCATCGCCCAGTTGATCTTGTCGGGCGTCAGCAGGCAGATGGTGTTTTCGATGTCGGTCGGTCCGCTGACCAGGATGCCCATCACCGGGATGCGCCCCGGCAGGCGGTCGCCGGACATGTTGTCGGTGAAGTCGATGAAGGCCGGCGACCCGGAGGTTCCGACCAGCGCGAAGATCATCAGGTTGGCGGTCTCCCCGGCCGGCCCGATCGAACGGATACGATCGATATCGAGATGCTGGATGGTGGAGTCGACGCGGCCGCGGCCCGAGGCATAGCCGGTGATCGCAACCGGCGTATCGGGGACCGGAGAGAAGTTGATCAGATCGAAATGCAGCCCGTTCGGCGGGCCGTTGACGCCCGGGTCGGGCACCCGGATCACCGCCATGTCGAAGGTGCTGTTGTTCCCGCTCGAGGCGTATTGGGGATGGATCGTCCAGTCGCCCGAGGTGACCTTGAACGACTTGAGGTCACTCCCCGCCCCGCTGCCGTGTTGCCCGACGTGGACCATGATCTCGCTGGCGCCTACGGGGACATGGCCGGCGGTCAGGATCAGGTCGGGGGTAATGTAGAAGCCCGTACCATGCCCACCGAAGCTGCCATCCGCCAGGAAAGTGTCGAGCTTGCAGATCGCCGAGAACGGAAAATAGCCGGTCTCGGTAACACCGGCGGCGAAGCTTCCCCGCCGCACCAGCCGGTCGATGATCTTCTGAATCAGGTCGATCGGGCCGGTCGCGTTCAGCGGCATGATGCTGATATCGCCGGCATCCATCGCCCGAGCCAGGCCGAAGGCCGAGGCCGGGATCGCCCGCGCGCCCATGATCCAGTCGTTCTTCCGCGGCGTCAGCAGCACGCCGCGATTGAGGTTCGGGTTATCTTCTGGCGACTTGATATGGACGCCCATCACCCGCCACTGCTCGGTCGGGTCCGGCACCGACTGGGTGTCGGTGAAGCCGACGAAGACCGGCGACCCGGACGAGCCTTTCAGGGTTTGCAGATTGTATTCGACGATCTCGCCGCCGTTGGACAGCGCGCGCACATGGTCGATGTCCAGATGCTGGACGGTGCTGTCCACCGGCTGCACCGACCGTTTTCCCCAAGCGTAGCCGCAGACCGCGACCGGCGTCTCCGGTGACGGGCTGTAGTTGATCAACTGGAAATGCTGACCGTTCGGCGCCGCGTTCTTGGCCCGGATCACGCACAGGTCGAAATTGGGGTCCTCGCTGGCGAGATAGTTCGGATGCACCTCCCAGTCCCCGGGCGACAGCGTGAAGTCAGGCGTCGAGGAGGGTCCGTTCTGGCCCGCCGTCACCGTGGCGCTCAGCGCCTGGCCGGTGACCGCGTCATAGAAGTTGTGGCCGCAGGTCAGGATCAGGTCGGGCGCGACATAGAAACCGGTGCCGTGGCCCGATCCGCTCGGGAACTGCATCTCCAGCCGGCAGATCGCCGAGAACGGGAAGAACGAGGTGTCGCGAACCCCGGCCACGAAGCTCTGGCGGCGGCGGAAGTAATCGATGATCTCGTCGATCAGCTCCATCGGGTTGCGCGCCTCCAGCACCGGGCCGACATAGGCCTGCGCGCGGGCGATCGCCTGGCTCGAAGCCGCCGGCGGCTCCACCGTCGTGTCGACCTCGAACTCGGCCGGCGGGAACAGCGACAGCGGGGTCTGGCCGGCGGCCTCCGGGTCGTGCGAATAGACCAGCCGCTCGTCGACATAGACCTCGTAGGCGGGAAAGCCGTCATGGTTGCCGGTGACGGTCACGGCGGGGCTCTCCGGGGCGCCGTGGAAGCTGACGGTGAGGTCGCAATCGATGTTCGGCGACATCGTCACCAGCGGAATCCCGCCCGAGGCATAGAGCCTGACCGAGCCGAGGGAGTCGGCGACATCGGCGCTATCGGCGCTGTAGGAGGCCCAGAGATTATCCTCGGTCCGTTGCAGGCGCCCGGCGTCGAGCGGCTCGGCGCCCTCGTTGAGCAGCCACCACCAGTCCGGCTTGTTGGGCGCCTTGGTGACGTCGGAGGGCGCGTATTCATGGCTCTCGCCCCATTGCGGCGGCGTCAGGTAGCGGATGAACGCGCCATTCTCGTAAGGTTGCGCATCGGCGCCCTGGAGGATCGCTTTGACCTGCATCTCGGCGCGCGAGGTGCCGCCGGAATACTGGAACCCGCGCCCGTCGCCGCTGAAATAGCGATTGTCGACGAACGGCACCGGCATCTCGATGACCGGGGCCGGGATGAAGATGCGCAGTTTGACATCGACCTCGTGCTGGCCGGCGCTCATGGCGCCGGAGCGAACACGGTTGCTGGTGCTGGAATAGTCAAGCGGATAGGCCATGGCGCCTCTCTTCCTCTCTGCTGGGTTGGGCGCATCGGGGTGCGCGCGCTCGTTGGGTCGATGGAGGGCCGGGTCATTGCGTCGGCCCTCCGGTGATCGGCTTGTTGGCGGCCGGGTTGGGGGTGTTGGCCTGGATCGAGCTGATCACCCCGGCATCGGCGAAACGCTCGAGCGGGAAGACATCGGACTTGAAGCGCAGATCGATCTCGCCGGTGAGGTTCGCCGAGACGTCGATTTCGCTCTCCGAATTCTTCTGCGAGCTCGAGACATAGGCGACCGTGGTCTTCACGCTGGCGCTGACCGGCGACAGGAACCAGCCATAGCTGGCTTGGGCCTCGGTCTTGGTGTCGAATTTCTGCGCCTCGCGGGCGCGGGTGACATCGGTGGTGTCGATCCGGAAGCCCATGCCGGCCTTGATCCGCCCGCGGGTGACGACGATGCGGTTGATGCCCATCAGCACCATCGAAGCCAGCGTCTGCTGCCTGCTCTGCGCCAGCTTGCGCCGGGCCGCGGGGACCAGCGTCTGCTCGATGGTCTCGGCATCGATCCCGGTCACCTCCTCGGAGAGATTGAGGTCGCGGCGGAAATTGGGCGGGTCCATGTCGTCGGCATTGGCGGTCGGGCGCAGTTGCGGGCCTTCGCTGGTGATCTCGAGCCGGATCACCTGGGGATAGGCGCTGACAAGCCAGTCGCGGGCGTTGTTGTCGGTGATGTTGTCCCGCATGAACTCGTCGACCGTCTTGGCGACATTGGAGAGCAGCTCGCCGAAGGCCTCCATCTGCTGGATCGAGGCATCGACGATGGCCTGGAAGGTGCCCTTGATCAGGTCGGCCACGAAGGTCGGGAAGGCGATCGCGTTCAGCGTATCCTCGGTGATCCGGGCGACATTCGCGGCCGCGACCGGAGTCATGCCCTCCTCGCCGGCAAAGCCCTCGGCCTGGGCCCGCGCCAGTGGCGGCCGGCCCGCGGTGTGGGCCGGGGCGTGGGCCGGGGCGCTTTTCGGTTCGGGCGCGCGGCCCGGTATCGCGGCGCGCCGCCGGCGCGGTGGCGGGACCGGCTCCACCGTGCCCTCGATGATCCTGCGCTCGCGCACCACCGGGGTCTGGCCGAGGATTTTCGACTGGTGCCAGTCGTCGTGGACCAGCGTTGCCGCATAGGTCGAGATCTTCTCCAGATCGCGGCGCATGCTGTCGCGGGTGTCGCCGGAGAGCTGGTGGAAGGCCGGGCTCGACTCGAGCAGGGCGCGAACCTGGCCCGCCGCCAGGGTGCGGACCTCCGGCGAGGTTTCCATCTCGGCGCCCGGAGGCGTGGCGAACGGTCCGGGAAGCGGGTTTTCGGATAACCCCGCGATCGGGAGGCCATGGCTCGGCTGTGTCATCTTATCCTCCCAGGTATCCGCCGGCGATGCCGCCGACCGCTTCGCCGATCATCTGGCCCTGCTCGCCGCCGACGGCGCCGCCGATGGCGCCGCCGGCGGTTGCGCCGGCGGCGCTGTAATCGCCGCTGGCGGCGTCCCGGATCACGCTGCCCGCGGTATCGCCGATGGTTTGCCCGGGGGCATCTTGCCGCGGGATCTCGGCGTCGCTCGGCGCCGGCAGCCGGCGCATCCGGGCATCGACCACCGATGCGGCGGACGGGCCGGTATCGAGGCGGGCGGCAGGCGGGGAGATGCCCCCGTGAAGCGGGGTATTGGCCTCCGGGTTCGGCGTGTTGGCGCGGATCCGTTCGATCGCCTCGGCCCGCGCCAGCCGGTTGAGCGGCATGTAGTCGGTCTCGAAGGTCACATCGACCTCGCCGGTCAGATCGGCCGAGACGTTCAGCGCGCTGTCGCTGTCCTGCCTGGTCGAGCGCACATAGGTGATCGAGGTCCGGGCCGAAAAAGCCACGTAGTAGAAGCCGGAGACCGACAACTGGGTGCTGGTGTCGAAGGCGCTGGCGCTCTCCTGGTGCAGCCGGTCGCTGGCGTCGATATGAAACCCCATGGTGGCGCGGATGCGGCCGTGGCGCACCACGATGCGCTGCAATCCCAGCATCACCATCGACGACAGCATCTGCAACCGCGACTGCGCCAGCTTGCGCCTTGCGGCCGGAACCAGCTGCTCCTCGATCACCGTGTCGTCGAGGCTCGTGATCGGCTCGGGCAGGTTCAGGGCGCCCCGCAGGGCGGTCAGGTCGGCCGCGCTGGCCTCGTCTCCCGCCTCGGTGGTCTCCACCCGGGGTTCCTCGTCTTCGGTATTGACCACCATCAGATGGGGGTAGGACTGGGCCAGCCAGTCGCGCGCCTGGTTGTCGGTGATGTTCTCGGCCATGTACTGGTCCACGGTCTTGGAGACGTCGCTGATCAGTTGCAGGAAGGTTTCCATCTGCTTGATGGTCGAGCCGACGATGGCGTCGAACGAGCCCTTGATCAGGTCGGCCACGAAGGTCGGGAAGGCGATGGCCCGCAGCGTGGACTCGGTGACCTCGCCGATCCGCGCCGTCGCGCCGCTGCGAAAGTCGCCCTGCGCCGTCAGCGCCCGCGCCGGCGGCTCGGGCATCCGGTAGATCTGCTCGGTCTTCACCAGCGGCCGCTGTCCCAGGCGCCGCGATTGCGCCCAGTCGTCGCGCACCAACTCGGCGGCATAGGCGGAAATCCGCACCAGGCGTTCGCGCAAGGTGGTCTGATCGCCGGTTGAAAGCGCGTGGTAGGACGGTGTGCGCTCGAGCAGCGCCCGAACCTGCCCATCGACCAGGTTGAGCGTCTCCGGCCCGGGAATCACGCCGTCGGGCGATGGCGGCTTGTCGAAGGGCGCGGGCAGCGCCTCGGGCAAGCGCCCGCCGCCCGCCGGCGGAGGCGCCGGCTTGACGGCTGCAATCGGGGTGTGCCTGATGCTCATGGCGTTCATGCCGGAGCCCCGCCGAAACCGCCGGCGGCGAAGCCGCGGGCGCGCGCGCCAGATCCGCCCACGGGCGCGTTGCCGTGGCCGGACCGGCGCTGCGGCTCGGCGCCATACCCGCCGCCCGCCGATTGCCGGGGCGCGTCCCCCACGGCGCGCAGCCAGGCATCGGCCCAGGCCACGGCCTCGGGAGAGGCGAGCACCGCCGCCGCCGCCGCGTCCGATTGCAGCGCCTCCAGCCGGCCGGCGGACCAGCTCAGCAACCGCATCCCGTTCTGGGCCCGGGCCACCCGCGTCCCCAGGTCCGGGGTGTCGGCGCCGAGCACGGCGCGGATCACGTCCCAGGCCGTCCGGCCGCGAAACAGCGTGGTCAGGCCGCGATGATCGAGCGCGGCGATGGCGAGCCGCAACTGCGCCGACATCTTCTCGGCGACGATCAGGGTCGAGCCCAGAAGCCGCCCGCCCAGATTGGCGATCAGCGTGCGCGCGGCCATGGTGAGCCGGGCGCCGGCGCCGAACGATGGCCGGCCGAAGCGCGCCTCGTCGTCGAGCCGCCCGATGGCGCCGCAGAACATCGCGAAACGGGGCTCGAACTCGTGGTTCGCAATGGTCTGCCCGAGGCCGGGATCGGTGAAGCCGAGACCGAAGACGCGGACGAAGATCTGGTTGCGCAGGTCGCGGTCGATCCAGTCGCCGCGCATCGCCGTCGCCAGTTGCTCGATCAGTCTCGCGGCTTCGCGGTCGGAGATGTCGAGGGTGAAACGCGCGCTCGCGAGCTCCTCGGCCACCGAGAGCAGAAAGGTTCCCTCGAGCTCGGCCATGAAGTAGAGCGAGGCCAGGATCCGCATCGCCTCGGGGGTCACCGCAGCGCCCCCGGCGCCGCCGTAGGCCGGCAGGTCGATGCGGTAGGGGTCGCCCATCAAGGCCAGCGCGAAGGCCCGCGAGCGGCCGCACGAGCCGATCAGCGCATCGACATGCGTCAGCGAGTTGGAGAGAAGCGCCGAGGCCATTCGCGCGGCCCCCTAGGTTCCCGGCGGCGGCGGCAGGGCGGGCGGCGGCGGCGGCGCCAGCGGCTGCACCTGGTTTAGCTGCGCCGGGGTCGGCTGCCGCGCCTGCTGCACCAGGACCGTCTCCGAGGTGCCGAGCATGTCCATCATCATCTCCAGCGGGAAGGTCTCGGACTTGAAGCGCAGATCGACATTGCCCTTCAGCGTCGCCTTGAGCGCCGACTTGCTCTCGCTGTCGTCGGTCTGGACGGTCTCCACGTTCAGCCTGGTGCGCTCCGCCTCGCGCTTCCGGGTGAAAATCCACCAGCCTTCCTTCTTCCTCCTCGCTGTCCGGTGGGTGAACGAGGACTTGATCGCGTTGGCGCGCCGCACCTGGTCGGAGGCGCTGATCTTGAACACCACCGAGGCCTGGATCTTGCCGTCGGTGACGACGATCCGGTTGATGCCCATCAGCACCATGGTGGCCAGCAGCTTCTGGCGGTCCATCGCCATCGACTTGCGCATCGCCGGCACGACCTCCTGCTTCACCACCTCCTCGTCGGCGACATCGAGGTCGAAGGGCAGGCCCAGATTGCCCAGGAAGCTGGACATCTGGCCCTCGTCGGCATCGGCTCTCGGGACCACCGCCCCGGCGTCGAGGTCGGCTTCGAAGAGGTCGGGGTGCCCCGCGGCGAGCTGGTCCATCGCCTGCTCTTCCGAGACGTTGTCCTTCATGTATTCGTCGACCGACTTGGCGACATTGCCGACCATCGCGGTATAGGCCTCCATCTGCTGGATCGAGGTCTCGACGATGGCGTTGAACACGCCCTCGATCAGCCCGCCGACGAAGCCGGGAAAATCGGTGGTGTTGATGAAGTCGGAGAACTGGTCGCCGGCGGCGGCGGTGGCGACGTTGGCATAGGCGTCGCCGGCGGTGTCGAAGTCTGTCTGCCTGCCGGTCGGCGCTCTTGGCGGCCTGATCGGCGTGCCCGCCAGCGCCCGTGCCGTCGGCAGCGCGCCGGTGGCGCCCTCGATCGCCGCGGTGAGCGGCAGCCCCGCGGTCTCGCCGCCGGCGTCGGCGATGAAGCGCGCGACCTTCACGGTGTCGCGCGCGGTCTCGAGCTGCCGCTCCTTGCTCAGGGCGTTGAACGCCGGCGAGCGGGTCAGGATCGACTTGACCCTGGCGCGCACCAGGTCGAGCGTTGCCGGGTCGTCGTCGAACGGGCCGTCCTGGGTTGACGGGTGGTCTTGGGGTTCCATGGGCGCGTCCTCTCTCTAGGCTGCCGCGACCGGCGTTGGCGCCTCGGCCGGCGCGAGCGCGGCGCGGCTTGCTTCGGACTCGAACTGCACCGGGCGCAGGTACAGCGCCAGGCGCGCCGGCATGTCGCGCCGCACCCGCACCGACAGCACGGTGACCGCGCCGGGCCCGTGGAACCCGTCGGGGGTCATTGCCGTCATCCAGCGGTCGAGCGCGGCGAGGTTTTGCGGCCGCTCGGTCATCGGCAGCCGCAGCAGCGGCAGCAACTGCTCGGGCACGTCGGGCAGGGCGTCGATATTGACGTCGAGGCGCAGCTCGGGACCGTTGCGGCTGTTCAGAACCGTCAGCACCGAGGTTCCGGCGGGCAGCACGAAGCGGGCCCCGAGCACGAACGAGACCAGCATCCGCAGGCCCCCGTGGCGCTCGCCGAGGCCGAGCGCCCGCATCAGCGGCGCCAGGTCGTCGAGCCGGGTATCGGCATCGATCGCGAACGACATCTGCTGCCCGCCCGAGGCGCGCCCGCAGCGGATCGTGGTATAGAGCGGCCGCAGCCCCGGCAGCTGCTCGACCGCGATGCGGGCCAGCGCCATCAACGGCTCCGGCAGGGTGTCGGCGATATGCGGCCCCCATTCATAGCTGGCGGCGGCTTCGTTGAGACCGTTTTCGTCGAAGCCCAGGGCATACATCGCGCCGTAGCCCTTGGCTTGGGCCCAGTCGCCCCGCATGGCCTCGGTGCGGCCGTCGAGCCAGTGCCGGGCATCGCGCCCGAACTGCTCGCCGACCAGCTGGCGCATCGCCTGGGTGGAGATCTCGCGCTGATCGTCCCGGCCGACGCCGCGTCCGCTCGGCCGGACCTGGAAGGAGAGCGATTTCGGAGCCGTTTCGTAGAAGCTGGGTTCGAACGGACGCTCCCGGAGCTGATCTCCATGAGCGTCGTCCACGGTCCAGTCGAGCGACTTGTCGAGCGCGCTCGAGACACTGTGGAGCTGCGCCGGGTTGGGCGTCATGAGTCGGTTTGACGCCATGCCCAGCAGCGACTTGGCCGCGTCCGCGGCGCGTGTGCGATATGCCATGACGGCCTCCTGTCCTGTTCAATCCGGCTCAAGGGGCGGCGCTGACGCGCCGGCCCTAGAACCCCGGCAGCATCGAGCGCAACTGGTCGAGGCTGGGCGCCTGTCCCCGACCGACCATCTGCTTGATCTGTTCGATGCCGGAGAGGTCGATGCCACCGATTCCCCCGGCGCCCCCGCCGGCCATGCCGCCGGCCGCGGGCAGGCTCGGCGCGGCGATGGTCTCGACCGGCTGGCTGTACTCGTCGACCATCGAATCCCGCACCCCGGAGACGGCCCGGAAATGCTGCGACGCCACCATCAGCGCCTGGGTGTCGTCGTAGCTCAGATCGCCTTCGTTATCCGCCGTCTCGGAGAACAGCGCCCGCCCTCTCGCGCTGTCGGACCAGACCGAATGGTTGTCGGCGGCGATGGTCATGATGCGCTGGGTCTCGACCGCAAGCGTGCGGTGCAGCACCACATTGACGGTTTCGCCGAATTCGCGCTGGGCGACGCGCTCGACCACCTGCCACGGCGTGGTGACGCCGAAGGCGGTGCGGATCGACGGCATCGCCAGGATCTTGAGGATCTTCTTGATCTGGTTCGACATCCGTTCCGCCGTGAACGCGGTGCCGGCCCAGCCGCGCAGGCTGGCATTGGCCACAAAATCGCGCATCGACTTGCGCACGAACTCCGAATTCGTCGACTTGAACCGCTTGCCGCGCGCGGTGGCGTCGAGCACGTTGAGGATGCTCCTCTCGCGCTCGTATTCGGCGATCGACGAGACCGCCCGCATCAGCAGGGTGTTGAACTCGGAATTCGGCTGCACGTCGAAACTGATCTGCCCGCCGGGCGCGCCCAACACCCGGCCGTAGACCGAATAGCGGGCGGATTCGTCGAGGAAATCCTCCATCGACCAGTACAGCGTGTCGAGTTCGCGCGCCGTGCCGTCGGAGGCCGAAATCGGCAGCAGGCCGGCCATGAACAACTCGAGGATGCGGTTGGACACCCGGTGCATCATCATCTGTTCGAGCTGATAGGAGACGTAGATGGTCGAGACCGCGCGGATATTGTCGGGCTCGATCTCGTCGTTGTAGCCGTAGGGATCGGTGAGCGGCGGCAAGGCCAGGTCGGCCACCCCGCCGCCGGCGCCGCCGCCGCCCAGGGCGACGTCGCTGACATGCTGGGTGTATTTGGAGCGGGACAGCGAATCCAGCAGCTTGGTTTCGCCCAGGTGCTGGTCGTAGGCGTCGACCATCGCCCGGCCGGTGGCGGCGAAGGATTGCAGGAAGATCGGCACGCCGCGCAGGACCGGGCTCTCCGACAGGGCCTTGAAGACCTTGGCGTAGATCGAAATCCGCTGGGTCTCGCGGGCCGTCGGCGCGAACATGTTGACGCCGTGCTTGTCGATCTCGACTTCGTTCGATTCCTTGGCGCTGCCCGACAGCTCGGTCACGATCCGCTGGGCGGCGGCGAAGAACCGGGCGTCGCGGGGGTTGTAGTTCCCGTCCTGGAGCAGCAGTCCGGCGGTCGAGATCACCCAGATCCTGGCATCCGCCTCGCTCGGGTCGTGCCCCAGAAGGGCGACGGCCTGAATCACCGCATCGATGAAAACGGCCTGACCCTCTTCGGTCTTGAGGCTGTCTGGCACCGGGGCCGTGTTGATGGCCGCGGCTTCGAGGATATCGATCCTCAGTTTCGTCGCGTCCGACATATCATGGTTCTCCTTCTCTTCCTCTTCCGGGTCTGACGCCGGGGGCTCGTCGCCGGGAAACTCCGTGTTCCCGAGAACGAATTGGTTGAAGTTAATCATAAGTCCCGCGTCGCCCGGGATCGCCGCGCTCATGGCGATGCGCAGGATCCGGGCGACCCGGTGATGGTTGTGGGCATGCGCGGTGACGTGAGTGCGTATGGCCTTGACCGCATTCGCCTTCTGCTCGCCGTCGAGACCGTCGATCGCCAGCTTCGCCGACAGCCAGCGCCGCGCGATCCGGCCGGCGATCGCCTCCATGAGCTCGCGAAGCGCATCGAGGTCGTCGAGCACTTCCTCCACCTTCTGGCCGATGTCGACGACCTTCTCGACGTCTTTCGGCGTCAGCACCTCGCCGGCGACCTCAAGCAGGCGCTCGATCTCGGCCCCGGTGGGTTCGCGGCCAAGGACATGGGCGGTCAGCGCCGCCGCGGCTATCGGAGAAAAATCGCTGAGGCTCATGGCGTGGTCTCCCTTTCGTGGAAGTCGGTTTGATCGAGCAGGCTGAGCGCGGCCGGGATGTCGAGCATGCCGCTGCCGGCGCCGTGGTCATGCCCCCGGGCCGCGCCCTCGGCGGAAGCGGTCAGGAGCTGTTTCGCCTCGGCGCCGGTCAGGTCGTGGCCGCGCGACAGCGCGCGCGCGGCGAGCAAGGCGGCGGCGCCGGCGACGAACGGCGCGGCGTGGCTGGTGCCGGTGCTCTCGCGGTAGCCGTCCAGCCCGGCCGAGAAGACGTCCTCGCCGGGGGCGCAGAGCGCGATATGGGGGCCGCTGGTGGAGAATTCCGAGACCCGCCCGTCCAGGCTCATCGAGCCGACCGCGATGGTTTGCGGCAGGGCTGCGGGGTAGTAGGTCTCCTCCAGCCCCGAATTGCCCATCGCCGCGACCGGGATCACCCGGTGCGCCTCGGCATAGCGCAGAACGTCGGAATGCGGGCCGGGGGCGTCCGGGTCGAGGTCGGCGCCGGCGGTCCCGAAGCTCATGTTGATGACCTTGGCGCCGAGATCGACGGCGATCTTGATCGCGGCGTCGATGTCGGACAGTCCGCCGACACCGACCAGTTCGCCCGATCCCATCAGCGCCGCCGCCAGGGCCCGGACCGGAATGATCGGCGAGGCGCCGGCGATGCCCCTGGGCATCCCCAGCCCGGCCGCGCCGATGAAACTGGCGCCGCGCCCGCATTCCGGTCACCCGCGCGAGGATCGCCCGGTCGACCCTGCCGCCGCCGTCGATCGTGCCGGCGGCCCGCGCGGCGCCCGCCAGCACGTCGAGATGGGCCGGCGCCCGGGTTTCCACCCCGGGCCGCAACTTGACGCAGATCCGGCCGCCGCGGTTCATCGCCCGTCCTCCCCGGCCGGATCGACATCGAGCCGGTAGGCCTGTCTGGCGCCGTCGGGCAGTTCGATCTCCAGGGCGCCGGCGGCGACGTTCTCCGGCAGGCCGAAGGAGACGCTCCGGGCGGTCGCGGCAAGGATCGGCAACTCGCGCCCGTCGAGGCGCGCCCGTGGCGCGATGCCCGCATCGAGCAGATTGTCGCCCCGCAGGCGGATCTGCCTGGCGCCCTTGCCGACCCGGATCACGGGCTTGCCGGGCCGCGCGCGGGGCGCCTTTCCGGCCGGCGCCAAGGGGGCCTCCGGCGGGCGCTTGATGCCTTGGCGGATGCGATCGGCCAGGCCGCCCGGCGCCAGGCCCGGGTCGGGGCGCTCGACCCCGGGGTCGAGCCACGGCCGCGGCGGATCGGCGGCCGGTTGCGGCACGGGTTGCGGATCACCGGGAGGATCGCCGGTCACCTCGTCGATACGGGGGCGCGAGAGGTCGAGCGCACTGCGGATGCGGTCCAGATCGACGCCGGAATAGCGCGACATGGTGTCCTCGCCGGCCCGGCGCTGAAGCTTGCGGAGCTGGGCGGCGTTGCGCACCCCGAGCTTTTCAAGCTGCCGGCGCTCGTCCGCCGCCAGCCCGACCTCCGCCAGGGTCGGCGCCTGCGTCATCTCGAGGGAAACCGTGTTTTCCTCGATCATCGGCCGCGTGATGGTGGTGAAACCGATCTTCACCTTGCTTGCTCCAGTTTCGTTCGGACCGCTGGGGCGCATCGTCACCCTTCCTTCGCTGTCCATCTCCACGAACACTTGCAGGTCGACCGAGAAATCCTTGAGCGCGAAGGTCAGGGGCCGGTTCACGGCCTTCAGCCTGAGTGCGTCCTGGGTTTTGTCGAGCTGTGCCGTGATCGCCTCCAAGAACTCCTCGATCGGGTAGCTGCCGCCCCGCGCCATGGGATTACTCCGATGGGTTGGGGGCCGGGTCGGCCGGGTCTTCGGTTGGTCCGCCGGTCGGTGTCTGCTCTCGCTTGACGCGGATCCGGGTGCGATGCACGACCGGCTCCACCCCCGAGCGGTAGGCCGAATAGGGCGGGTGGGCGACGAACGCCGGTCCGTCGCGCCCGTGCACCATGCGCACCATCATCGGCAGCTCGATTTCCGCCTCGTCGATGCCGAGGTAGGGCTGCTCGGGGGTCACCCCCTCGATCAGCGCGATCAGGGTGTCGGACAGCATCATGCGGGTCATCGCCGGCCTCCCCCGCGCGGCCGGCGCGGATCATAGGGTTGCGTGATCAGGGACTGTTGAACCGTGGGCGCGGGCGGCGGCGCCAGGTCCTCGCCGGGCTCTGGCGGCGGCGGCGGTGGCGGCGCCA
>JACZTQ010000131.1 GCA_022573605.1 Pseudomonadota bacterium
CCCTCCAGGGCCGGCAATTCTGCGGCCTCGCCCAGCGCCTCCAGCGCCAGGCGCGCGTCGGCGCAGATCGCGGCGTCGGTGCGATAGTTCGCCCCGATCACCGCCGGATCGCTGTCGATATGGACGATCCTTGCGTCCGGCCCCGGCGAGCGCCAGCGCTCGGTGGTCACCGAACCGGCCCGGCAGCCGACGAACACCACGCAGTCGGCGGCATCGACCACCGCCCTGGTCTCTGGCCGCCCGCCGTTGGAGCCGACCACGCCGAGGCACAAGGGGTGGGTCTCGGCCATGCTGCCCTGACCGCTGACGGTGGTGGCGACCGCTACGCCGAGGCCCTCGGCGAGGCGCTGCAAGGCCGCCTCGGCCCCGGCCAGCACCACCCCGCCGCCGCAGACGATCAGCGGGCGCTTGGCCTGCGCCAGCACTGCCGCCACCCGTTCCACGTCGCCCGGATCGGGCGCCGTGCGCAGGGCCGGGAAGGCGCCGAACCGCGGATCGGCCCAGATCTCGTCCGAAGGCACCGGGGCCTTCTGCACATCGAAGGGCAGGCAGAGATGCGCCGCCCCCGGCCGCCCGGTGGTCATCTCGCGAAAGGCGCGGCGCACCATCCGGGGCAGGGCGGCGGCGTCGCGCAGCATCCCGTTCCACTTGGTCAGCGGCCGGTAGAGCGCCTCCTGGTCCAGTTCGGTCAGCGGAAACCGCCCGGCCGAGGTGGTGGCGACATCGGTGGTGATCGCCAGCACCGGCACCGAGCTCTCGTTGGCCTCGACGACGCCGGGCAGGATATAGGTCGCCCCCCCGCCCGACGGCCCCTCGCAGATGCCGACCCGCCCGGTCACCCTGGCATAGGCGTCCGCCATGTAGGCGGCGTGGCGCTCGTCGCGGGTCAGGATATGGGTCATGCCGTGATCGAGCCGGGCCAGGGCGTCGTAGAACGGCAGCGAGGTGTCGCCGCACAGCCCGAAGATATGGCGCACCCCGTGCCCGGCCAGCATCCGCACCATCGCCTCGGCGCCGTTCGGTTGGTTTTGCCCCTGCGTCATGCGACCCCCCTTGCGTTTGCCCGACGCTCGGCCGAAACATCGTGGCTGTCAATTGCTGTTGGCAGTATCTAGCGAGAGGAGGGTCGCGCCCTCCCGGGGGGAGGGTCGGGCGCGGCCCGGCGTTGCCGCCGGGCCAGGGCGTGGGGGGCGGCATGAATGAAGCGAACTGCAAACTCACCAAACTAGGGAGTGAAACATGATCGCCGAGGGCGGCAAGGCCATATACGGGGCGCATATCGGCATCCTGATGCTGGAGGCGCGCTTCCCGCGCATCCAGGGCGACATGGGCAACGCGCTGAGCTGGCCCTTCCCGGTGCACTACCGGGTGGTGCGCGGCGCCTCCCCCGAGCGGGTGGTGCGCCGCCGCGCCGAGGGCCTGCTCGACGCCTTCATCGCAGCGGGCCGCGAACTGGTCGCCGACGGCGCCGATGGCGTCACCACCAATTGCGGCTTTCTCTCGCTCTACCAGGCGGAACTGTCGGCGGCGCTGGCGGTGCCGGTGGCGGCCTCGTCCTTGATGCAGGCGGCGCTGATCCAGGCCACCCTGCCGCCGGGCCGGCGGGTCGGCATCCTGACCATCTCGGCCGAGGCCCTGACGCCCGAGCACCTGGCCAAGGCCGGCGTGCCCGAGGGCACCCCGGTGATGGGCACCGAGGGCGGCGCCGAGCTCACCCGCGTCATCCTCGGCGACGAGCCCCGGCTCGACGTCGAGGCGGCGCGGGCCGACATGATCGAGGCGGCCCGCGCCCTGACCGCCGCCCATCCGGACCTCGGCGCGATCCTGCTGGAGTGCACCAACATGGTCCCCTACGCCGCCGACGTGCGCGCCGCCACCGGCCTTCCGGTCCACTCGATCCACAACTTCATCTGCTGGTTCCAGGCCTCCCTGGTGCCGCCGCGCTTCCCCGATCCCTGATGCAACGCGCCCGGCCCGAGGACTGGTACCGCATCCGCCGCCTCGGCGACGACGTGACCCTGATCGACGAGCCCTGGATCCAGCCAGACTACCGCTGCAACATCTGGCATGTGCGCGGCCGCGACCGCGACCTGCTGGTCGATACCGGCATGGGCGTGGTCAGCCTGCGCACCGAGGTGCCGCTGGTCACCGAGCGCCCGCTGACGGCAGTCGCCAGCCACACCCATTACGACCATGTCGGCGGCCACCACGAATTCCCCGACCGGGTGGTCCACCGCGACGAGGCCGGCCTGCTGGCCCGGCCGACCCGCGCCAACACCCTGGCCGAATGGGTCGATGACGCCATCTTCGACCGCCTGCCCCCGGCGCCCTATCTCTCCACCACCTATGCGGTGCGCCGCGCCCCCGCCACCCGCATCGTCGCCGACGGCGATATGATCGACCTCGGCGACCGCCGTTTCGAGGTCATCCACACCCCCGGCCATTCGCCCGGCGGCATCGCGCTCTGGGAGGCGGCGACGGGCATCCTGTTCTCCGGCGACATCCACTACGACGGTCCGCTGGCCGAGGACCTCTACCACTCCGACCCGGCGGACTACCTGCGCTCGATGAAGCGGCTGCACGAGATCCCGGCGCGCATCGTCCATGCCGGCCACTATCCCAGCTTCGACGGCGCCCGCCACCGCGCCCTGATCCGCGCCTGGCTCGAGGCCCGCGATAGCTGAGCGGCCCGGCCGGATTCGCCCCGGGGTTCGACCCGGCCCCGCCGCCCGGCGCCGGCGGCGGTCTGGAAATGAGACCACCTTTCCCGGCGCCTGGGCCGCCGACCCCGCAAGGCCGGCGCATCGGCGTCTGCGCCCTGGCAGGGCGACGGACCGCCGGACCGCTTGCCGGCCGTCCCGCTCCCTGGCCCTGACTCAAGGTTTCTCAAGGCGAGGGCGCGGAAAATTCCCGCTCGAAGTGTTCCACTGCATGGAAAGCGCATTCCAATCGTGTCTTGTAGTGACCCCCAATAAGTGGTTAGAATTTCGTACCAAAAACTGGCTCTCGCAGGGCCCTGTCTGCGTGTAAGGGAGGATACAATGACTGGAACCGTAAACCGTAGAAAATTCCTTAAGGGAAGCGCACTTGCCGCCACGGCAACGGCTGCTACCCTGGCTGCGCCCTCGATCGCGCGTGCCGAACCGGCCGTTATCAAAATGCAGGCGGCCTGGGGCGGCGGAATTTTCCTTGAAGACGCGAAGCACTATGTCGAGCGCGTCAATGCGATGGCCCCTAAAGATCTGAAGATCGATCTGCTGTCGGTCGGCGCCGTCGTCAAGACCAGCCAGATGCAGGACGCGGTCCACCGCGGCGTGCTCGATGCGGCGCACTACGTGCCGGCCTACTGGTACTCCAAGTCCAAGGCGGCGTCGCTGTTCGGCACCGGCCCGTGCTTCGGCTGGTCCTCCCAGGAAGTTCTGGGCTGGGTCTACTTCGGCGGCGGCCAGGAGCTGTTCGAAGAGCTGATGGACACCCTGAAACTGAACGTGGTCTCGTTCTTCAACAGCCCGATGCCGGCGCAACCCCTGGGCTGGTTCAAGGAGCACATCACCAGCAGCGCCCAGATGAAGGGCCTCAAGTACCGCACCGTTGGCCTGGCGGCCGACGTGATGATGGAAATGGGATTGTCGGTGGTTCAGCTTCCGGGCGGCGAGATTCAGCCGGCGATGAAATCCGGCCTGATCGACGCGGCCGAGTTCAACAACCCGACCTCCGACCGTGACTTCGGCATGCAGGACGTCTCGAAGCACTATCACCTGGCCTCGTTCCACCAGAGCCAGGAGTTCTTCGAGGTCACCTTCAACAAGAAGATGTTCAATGGTCTGCCGGATGAGCTTCAGGCGATCCTGAAATATGCTTCCGAGGCCGAGAACTCCAACTTCTACTGGTACAGCATAAAGCGCTATTCCGACGACCTGATAACGCTTCGCGACGAGCAGGGTGTGAACATCTACCGCACACCCGATTCGATCATGTCCGATCAGCTCGTCGCCTGGGATGTCGTGCTCGAGCGGCTTTCCTCGGAAGACCCGTTCTTCGCCAAGGTGGTGGCTTCGCAGAAAGCCTACGCGAAAGACGTGATGAACTATCTGCACCTCAACGCGCCGGACTACCGTTTGGCTTACAAGCACTACTTCGGCTAAGCCGGTCCGAATGCAGAGCTATTTCCGGGGGCCGTTCGTCGGCCCCCGGTTTCGATAAAAAAGCGCCAAGGGGGAGACGGGTGTGACCAGGTTCATCTACACCATTGAGGGCCTCAGCATCTGGACCGGACGCGCCTTCGGCTGGTGCATCCTGATCCTGACCTTCTCGGTCTCCTACGAAGTTTTTGTCCGCTATGTCCTGAACGCGCCGACGGTGTGGGTCTTCGACATGATGGTCCAGATGTATGGGGCGCTGTTCCTGATGGCGGGCCCCTATGCGCTCGCCTCGGACACCCATGTGCGCGGCGATGTGCTCTACCGGCTGTTCCCGGTGCGCTGGCAGGCCCGGTTGGACTTCGTGCTGTATCTGCTGTTCTTCTTCCCGGGCATGATGGCGCTGTTCTGGTACGGCGCCGAGATCGCCTCCGACAGCTGGCGTTGGAAGGAGGTGAGCTGGAACAGCCCGGCGCGAATCCAGATCTACTTTTTCAAGACCCTGATCCCGGTCGCGGGTTTCCTGCTGATGCTGCAAGGCACGGCGGAACTGATGCGCTGCTGGCGGGCAATGAAAACCGGGGTCTGGATGGAACGTCTCGACGACGTGAAAGAAACCGAAGACATGCTGGCGCGGGAAGCCGAGCGCTCCGAGCGCTCCGGCTCCTGACCTGACGGCATGACAGACGTTCCAACAGAAAGACGAGCATGACCGATCCCCAAGTCGCCATCTTTATGCTGACCCTGTTTATCTTCATGGTTCTGCTTGGCTTTCCGATTGCGTTCACCCTTTTGGCGATGGGTGTCGGATTCGGGTATTATGCTTACTTCAAGGGTGGGATCGAAACCATCGGGGATGTGTTCGACAACAATATTTTCTATCTGTTGAACCAGAATACCTATTCCGTGATGGAAAACGATATCCTGGTGGCGGTGCCCTTGTTCCTGTTCATGGGCTATGTGGTCGAGCGCGCCGGAATCATCAACAAGCTGTTCTATTCCTTGCAGATGGCGGCGCGGAATCTGCCGGGTTCCATGGCCATCGCCGCCCTGATTACCTGCACCGTGTTTGCCACCGCCTCCGGCATCGTCGGCGCCGTGGTGACGCTGATGGGGTTGCTGGCCTTCCCGGCGATGGCGAAAGCCTCCTACAACAGGTCGTTCGCGGCGGGCGTGATCTGTGCCGGCGGAACCCTGGGCATTCTGATCCCGCCGTCGATCATGCTGATCGTCTATGCCGCGATCGCCGAGCTCTCGCCGCTGCGGCTGTATGCGGCGGCGGTGTTCCCCGGCCTGATCCTGGCCGGACTCTACATCGTCTACGTGATCGTGCGGGTTTCCATAACCCCCTCGCTGGCGCCGAAACCCAAACAGGAGGACGTGCCGCCGACGGCAACGATCTATTGGAACCTGCTGACTTCCTTCATACCCCTGACCATCCTGATCGGTATGGTTCTGGGCTCCATTCTTGGCGGCCTCGCCACCCCGGCCGAAGCCGCGGCGATGGGGGCGCTGGGCGGGCTGGGGCTGGCCACGGCTTACCGGTCGATCTCGTGGACAATGGTCAAGCAAAGCGTCTTCCTGACCGCCAAGGCGACCGCCATGGTGTGCTGGCTGTTCGTCGGTTCCTGGACCTTCGCCTCGGTTTTTTCCTACCTCGGCGGGCACAATCTGATTGCCGACTGGGTGCTGGGGATGGAATTGCAGCCCTGGCAGTTCCTGGTGATGGCGCAGCTGATCATCTTCTTCCTGGGATGGCCGCTCGAGTGGTCCGAGATCCTGATCATCTTCGTGCCGATCTTCCTGCCCATGCTGGATCAGTTCGGCGTCAACCCCTATTTCTTCGCCATGCTGGTGGCGCTGAACCTGCAAACCTCGTTCCTGACCCCGCCGATGGCGATGTCGGCCTATTATCTGAAGGGCGTGCTGCGCGACCAGATAGAATTGATCGACATCTTCAAGGGCATCATGCCCTACCTGGGTATCGTGATCTTGAGTATGGTGCTGATGTATCAGTTCCCGGGGATCGCGCTCTGGTTTCCGGACTATCTGTTCGGTGTGTATGTCCCTTGAACAGGACTCCGGGGAAAGGGATTCGGCCTTGAACATGCACCTGGGAGCTTCGACCGTGGCCAACGCCCAATCCGCCAATGCTCTGTCCGCCGTCGAGGCGGCCCGGAAAATCCTCGCCGGCACGCTGTCGTCGGTCGATCTGGTCAAGGCCTGTCTGGCCCGGATCAAGGAAACCGACGGGGAACTGAAGGCCTGGGTCCACCTGGACGCCGATCATGCGCTCGCCCAAGCCGAGGAGATGGATACCATCCGCCGGGCGGGACGCCCGGTGGGGCCGCTGCACGGCGTGCCGATAGGTCTCAAGGACATCATCGACACCCGTGATTTCCCGACCGAGCGCGGCACCCCGATCTACTCCGGCCGCAAGCCTGCCAGCGACGCCGCCCTGGTCGAACGCCTGCGCGAGGCCGGGGCCGTCATCCTCGGCAAGACCGCCAGCACCGAGCTTGCCTTCGTGCATGCCGCCGAGACCCGCAATCCGCACAATCCGGATTATTCGCCGGGGGGGTCGTCCAGCGGCTCCGCCGCCGCCGTCGCGGCGTTTCACGTGCCCCTGGCGATCGGCACCCAGACCAACGGATCGGTGATCCGTCCGGCGGCCTTCTGCGGAACCTACGGCTTCAAGCCGACCCGCGGCGTGATCTCGCGCCGGGGCATCCTGCAGACCTCGAAATCGCTCGACCAGGTCGGGGTCTTCGGCCGCACCCTGGAAGATGTGGCGCTGCTGAGCGATGTGATCGGCGGCTACGATCCCTCGGACGATCTCAGCTATGCCCGGCCACGCCCGAAAATGCTCGAAGGCAGCCGCGCCGAGGCTTCGATCCCACCCGACCTGGTCTGGCTCGATCTGCCCTACCACGACCGGCTGAGCGAGGATGCCCGCGCCGGATTGGACGAAGTCGTCGCTGCCCTCGGGGCGCGGGTGGTGCGCGCCACGGTGTCGGAGAACATGACCGGGCTGGTCGAGATCCAGAGGGTGATCCACGAATACGAGATCTGCCACCACCTGGAGGACGTGTTCGCCGAGCACTGGGACATGCTGAGCACTTCGCTCCGGCCGATCATCGAGCGGGGCCGCACGATCAGTGACGCGCAGTACGAGGAGGCGCTCGAGGTGATGGCTTCCGGGGCCGAGTTCTTTGAGGTATTCTTCAAGGATTATGACGCGGTGATTGCCCCGAGTGCGGCGGGGGAGGCGCCGAAGTTCGGTGGCGGCACCGGTGATCCGGTATTCAGTACGATCTGGACGCTGTGCGGCCTGCCAGCGCTCAATCTGCCGCTTCTGGTTGGACAAAACGGGCTTCCGGTCGGGGTTCAACTGATCGGCGCGGCGGAGGAAGATGATCGCTTGCTGAGAACGGCAAACTGGATGTTGAACGAGTTGCAATCGGGTGCAGCCTCGGAACAGGGAGGTTAGGACATGATTTCCAGAGCGGCCAAGATAATCGTGGGACTGATCGCCACGGCCATCATGATCACCTTCATCGTCGGGCTGGCGCACAGCATCTCCACCGGATTCGCCGGGTTCTGGGGCGGCCTGCCGTTCTGGGTCATCTCGGTCTCGGTGCTGTCGATGGCGGTCTACAACTTCTGGGAAGAGTGCGTGCGGAAGAAGAAAGATAATGGCAACTAAGCCTGTTCTATGGATTTCTCGCAGACTTTCCGACGCCACCCTCGCCCGCGCCTCGCGCGACTACGACGCCATCGTCAATCACCAGGACGGGTTGCACAGCGCCGATGAAATCGTCGCCATGAGCGCCCGGGTGGACGCGATCCTGCCGTGTCATTCCGAGAGCTTCAACGCCGACGTGGCCGCCCGGCTGGACCCGCGCCTCAAGATCATCGCCAACCATTCGGTCGGGGTCGATCATTGCGATCTGGCGGCCTTGAAGGCGCGTGGAATCGTCGTCACCAACACCCCGGACGTGCTGTCCGACGCGACCGCCGAGATCGCCATGCTGCTGCTGCTGGGGGCGGCGCGGCGCGCGGTGGAAGGCGATCGCATCGTCCGCTCCGGCGCCTGGGATTTCTGGAGCCCGGCTTTCATGGTCGGCAAACAGGTCAGCGGCCGGCGCCTGGGCATCATCGGCATGGGCCGGGTCGGCAAGGTGATGGCCCGGCGGGCGCGCGGCTTCGACATGGAGGTGCACTACTTCAACCGCGGCCGCTTGCCGGGGGAGCTGGAACAGGGCGCGATCTACCACCAGACCGTCGAGAGCCTGCTCGGCGTGGCCGATTTTCTTTCCCTGCATTGCCCGGCGACACCCGAGACCACCGGCCTGATGAACGCCGAGCGCTTCGCCCTGCTGCCCGACGGCGCCGTTGTGGTCAACACCGCCCGCGGGGCGCTGATCGACGAAGACGCCCTGCTCGGCGCCCTCGCCTCGGGCAAGGTCGCCGCC
>JACZTQ010000132.1 GCA_022573605.1 Pseudomonadota bacterium
CACGGTCAAGGGCTCCGGCCCGCACGGCCGGATCGTCAAGGCCGATGTCGAGGGCGCGGTCGCGGCGCCCGCCGCCGCCGAGACGCCCGTGGCCGTGGCGGCGGCGGCGCCCGCCCCGGCCGGGCCGAGCACCGAAATGGTGCGCAAGATCTATGCCGACCGCGAATACGAGGAAATCGCTCTCGACGGCATGCGCAAGATCATCGCCGCGCGGCTGACCGAGGCCAAGTCGACGATTCCGCATTTCTACCTGCGCCGGAGCATCGAGCTCGATGCGCTGCTGAAACTGCGCGGCCAGATGAACGCCCGGGGCGAGGCCCGCGGCATCAAGCTCAGCGTCAACGACTTCATCATCAAGGCCAGCGCGCTGGCGCTGCAAGCGGTGCCGGGCTGCAACGCGGTCTGGGCCGGCGACCGGGTGTTGCAATTCAAGGCCTCCGACGTGGCCGTGGCGGTGGCGATCGAGGGCGGGCTGTTCACCCCGGTGCTGCGCGACGCCGAGACCAAGTCGCTCTCGGTGCTGTCGGCCGAGATGAAGGACCTCGCGGCGCGCGCCCGGGCGCGCAAGCTGGCGCCGCACGAATACCAGGGCGGCAGCTTCGCGATCTCGAATCTGGGCATGATGGGGATCGAGAATTTCGACGCCGTGATCAACCCGCCGCAGGCCTCGATCCTGGCCGTCGGCGCCGCGGCGCCGAGCCCGGTGGTGCGCGACGGCGCGCTGGCCATCGCGACGATGATGTCGGTGACCCTGTCGGTCGATCACCGGGTGATCGACGGCGCCCTCGGGGCCCGGTTCCTCGACGCCTTCAAGGGCTACCTGGAAGACCCGCTGTCGATGCTGATGTGAGTACATACGCACCAATGTCCCGGCCTTGAGCCGGGACCCCGATGGTCGGGGCCGTAGGGTGGGTTCTCCGAACCCACCATTCCAGGCAGATGGGGTGACAATGGTGGGTCGGGACGACCCACCCTACGCGCTGATGTGAGTGGTAGGGCGTAGGGTGGAACTTGTTCCACCGCTATACCCGCACCGCCTGCGTGGGAATGACGCCCGAGTGGCGCACCCCTCCCCCACGGGCGAGAATGATGGTGAAGGCTGCGGCAAATAGCGGCAGGCAGACGCTCTCAATATAACATCGATTTTATGTGAAACTTTATGAAAAGATAATGAATCGTCATATATTTCAAATAGTTAACCCACATTTCACGCGTGAAATCACGCCGATTTACCCCGCGATCACCGCCTCCGCCGCCCGGATCGCCGCTTCGGCTTTCGAGGCGTCCGGGCCGCCGCCCTGGGCCAGGTCGGGCCGCCCGCCGCCGCCCGTGCCGCCGACCGCCTCGACCGCGGCGCGCACCAGGTCGATGGCCGAGATGCGCCCGGTCAGGTCGTCGGTCACCCCCGCCGCCACCGCCGCCTTGCCGCCGGTATCGGCGATCAACACGACGACGCCGGAGCCGAGCCGGGCCTTGTGCTCGTCGATCAGGCCGCGCAGGTCCCTGGGGCTGACGCCGGAGAGGCTGCGGGCGAGGAACGTCACCCCCTCGATCTCCTTGGCCTCCGGCTCGGCCGCGCCACTGCCGCCGCCAAGCGCGATCTGGCGCTTGAGGTCGGCCAGTTCCGCCTGCAACGCCTTGCGCTCGTCGAGCAGCGCCCGCACCCGCTCCGGCGCATCGGCCGGGCGGGTGCGCAGCGCCGCGGCGACCTTGGCCAGCACCTGCTCCTGGCCTTCGAGATAGTCGAAGGCGGCCGCCCCGGTCAGCGCCTCGATGCGGCGGATGCCGGCGGCGGAGGCGGTCTCGCCGACCACCTTCAAGAGCCCGATATCGCCGGTGCGCGCCACATGGGTGCCGCCGCAAAGCTCCATCGAATAGGTCGCGCCGGCCGTGCCGGTCTCGCCCCCGGCGCGCCGGCCCATGGTGACGACCCGGACCTCGTCGCCGTATTTCTCGCCGAACAGCGCCCGCGCGCCCGCCTCGCGGGCCTCGTCCGGGGTCATGATCCGGGTGGCGACGGCCTCGTTCTGGCGGATCTGGCGGTTGACCTCGGCCTCGACCTGGGCGATCTCGCCGCGCGTCATCGCCTTGGGATGGGCAAAATCGAAGCGCAGCCGGTCCGGCGCCACCAAGCTACCGCGCTGGGCGACGTGATCGCCAAGCGCGCCGCGCAAGGCCTCGTGCAGCAGGTGGGTGCCCGAGTGGTTGGCCCGGATCGCAAGGCGCCGGGCGCCGTCGATGGCAAGCTCGGCGGCCTCACCCTCGCCGATCTCGCCCTCCTCAACGTCCAGCTCGTGGACGAAAAGGTCTCCGGCCTGCTTCCTCACATTGGTGATGCGGGCCCGGCCGGTGGCGCTGCGCAGCACGCCGTGGTCGCCGACCTGGCCGCCGGCCTCGGCGTAGAACGGGGTCTGGTTGAGCACGATCTGGACCGTCTCGCCCGCCTTGGCCGAGCCAACCCGGGAACCATCGCGCACCAGCGCCCTGACCACGCCCTCGGCGGTCTCGGTGCCGTAGCCGAGGAACTCGCTGGCGCCGATCTCCTCGCGCAGCTCGAACCAGACCCGCTCCTCGGCCGCGTCGCCGGAGCCGGACCAGGCGGCGCGGGCCTTGGCCTTCTGCGCCGCCATGGCGACATTGAAGCCGTCGGTATCGACGCTGCGGCCCTGCTCGCGCAGCGCGTCCTGGGTCAGGTCGAGCGGGAAGCCGTAGGTGTCGTAGAGCTTGAAGGCCGCCTCCCCCGGCAACGCCGCGCCTTCGGGCAGCCGGGCCAGTTCATCCGAGAGCAGCCCCAGGCCCCGGTCCAGCGTCCGGCGGAAGCGGTTCTCCTCTGCCTCCAGGGTCTCGGCGATGAGCGCCTGGGCGCGGCCCAGCTCCGGGAACGCCTGCCCCATCTGCTGCACCAGCGCCGGCACCAGCCGGTGCATCAGCGGCGTCTCGACGCCGAGCAGATGGGCGTGGCGCATGGCCCGGCGCATGATCCGGCGCAGCACGTAGCCGCGGCCCTCGCTGGAGGGCAGCACGCCGTCGGCGATCAGGAAGGCGGTCGAGCGCAGATGGTCGGCGATGACCCGGTGGTGGACGCCCTGCGGCCCGTCCGGCTCGCCGCCCGAAGCGTTGGCGCTGGCCTCGATCAGGGCCCGCATCAGGTCGGTGTCGTAGATGTCCTGCTTGCCCTGGAGCACCGTGCCCATCCGCTCCAGCCCCATGCCGGTGTCGATCGAGGGTTTGGGCAGGTCCTCGCGGCGGCCGTCCGCGAACTGCTCGAATTGCATGAAGACCAGGTTCCAGATCTCGACGAAACGGTCGCCGTCCTGGTCCGGGCTGCCGGGCGGGCCGCCGGGGATGCCTTCGCCATGGTCATAGAAGATTTCCGAGCACGGGCCGCAGGGGCCGATGGGACCCATCGACCAGAAATTGTCCGAAGTGGCGATGCGGATGATGCGCGCGTCGGGCAGCCCGGAACACTTCTTCCAGATCTCCGCCGCCACGTCGTCGTCGTGGTAGATGGTGACCAGCAGCCTGTCCTTCGCCAGGCCGAATTCCTTGGTCAGCAGGTCCCAGGCGAGCGGGATCGCCAGCTCCTTGAAGTAGTCGCCGAAGGAGAAATTTCCCAGCATTTCAAAGAAGGTAAGGTGGCGCGCGGTGTAGCCGACATTGTCCAGATCGTTGTGCTTGCCGCCGGCCCGGACGCATTTCTGCGAGGTCGCGGCGCGGGCAATCTCGCGATGCTCCAGCCCGGTGAAGACGTTCTTGAACTGGACCATCCCCGAATTGGTGAACATCAGGGTCGGGTCGTTGCGCGGCACCAGCGGCGAGGAAGCCACGATCTCGTGGCCGTGGCCGGCAAAATAGTCGAGGAAAGCCGCCCGGATATGGTTCAGAGACGCCATCGATAGCCCCAAGCCGAAGATTGCCGATCCGGCGCTGTCTTAGCTTGGGTCCGGGCGGGTGTCCACCGGGGGGCATATCGGAGGGAAATACCCGGTGGTGTTTCGGTGGTGTTTCGGTGGTGGAAAAACGCGGCCCGGTCCGATAACCCCGGCCGCGCGGCACCCGGCCCCACCGTCGAGCCTCCCCCCCGTCCCCTTCTCCGGGGCTTACGCGGCCGCATCTGCGGCCACGGTCCCCTGCGAAGCCCAAAGGGAGAGGGGGGCGAAATCGGCGGGGGCGGCGCGTTGAATTCGCCAGCCGGGGCTCAGGCCTCGATCATGTCGTCTTCCTGCTTGGGGCCGGCGGCGAGGTCGAAATCGAGCCCGTGGGCGGCGCGGATCTTGTCCTCGATCTCGAGCGCGATGTCGCCGTTCTCGCGCAGGAAATTCTTCGCGTTCTCGCGGCCCTGGCCGATGCGCTGGTCGCCGTAGGAGAACCAGGAGCCGGACTTGTCGACCACCCCGGCCTTGACCCCGAGATCGATCAACTCACCCATCTTCGAGATGCCCTCGCCATACATGATGTCGAACTCGGCCAGGCGGAACGGCGGCGCGACCTTGTTCTTGACCACCTTGACCCGGGTCGAATTGCCGACCACCTCGTCGCGGTCCTTGATCGTGCCGATGCGGCGGATGTCGAGCCGCACCGTGGCGTAGAACTTCAGCGCATTGCCGCCGGTGGTGGTCTCGGGGCTGCCGAACATCACGCCGATCTTCATCCGGATCTGGTTGATGAAGATCAGCATGCATTTCGAGCGGCTGACCGAGCCCGTGAGCTTGCGCATCGCCTGGCTCATCAGCCGGGCGTGAACGCCCAGCGAACTGTCGCCCATGCTGCCCTCGAGCTCCGATCTCGGGGTCAGGGCGGCGACCGAATCGACCACGATGATCGCGACCGCGCCGGAGCGCACCAGGGTGTCGATGATCTCCAGCGCCTGCTCGCCGGCGTCGGGCTGCGAGATCAAGAGCTCGTCCACGTCGACGCCAAGCCTGCGGGCGTAGGACGGGTCGAGCGCATGCTCCGCATCGATGAAGGCGCCGATGCCGCCCTTCTTCTGCACCTCGGCGATCACATGCAGCGCCAGGGTGGTCTTGCCCGAGCTTTCCGGCCCGTAGATCTCGATCGTCCGGCCCCGCGGCAGCCCGCCGATGCCGAGCGCGATGTCGAGGCCCAGCGAGCCGGTCGAGACCGCCTCGATATCCATCGCCGCCTCGCGCTGGCCGAGCTTCATGATCGCGCCCTTGCCGAAGTTCCGCTCGATCTGCACCAGCGCCGATTCCAGAGCCTTCTGCTTGTCCATGTCGCGCCTTTCGTCCAGTCTCAGCAGGTTGTCTTTCATTGCCCGTATCCCTTATTCCACATCGGCCGAGGGGTTGCAATTGCAACTATGTTCCGGAGATGTTCTCATAAAATTCCAGACAAATAAAGAACAAAATGTGTTCATCGACTCCAGTTGATCCAGACAGTGTTGAGGAAGCGTTAACGCCGCGGGACTCCTACCAGGGTTCATTGGCATGAACCCACCACTCACCGCCCCGCGCCCCCGCCCAACCCCCTATGGTCCCACTATGTCGGGGGGTTGGGCGGGGGCGCGGGGTGGTGAGTGGACTTGTCGCGAGTATCGCGACTTGGGTTTCACGCGCCCTGATCCAGCGCCTCCTTCACCTTCGCCGTCAGATCGGTCAGCGAGAACGGCTTGGGCAGGAACAGGAAGTCGTGATCGCCCAGGTTGCGGCGGAACGAATCCTCGGCGTATCCGGAGATGAAGATCACCCGCAGACCGGGGCGCATCTTGCGCGCGTGGGTGGCGAAGGTCGGGCCGTCCATGCCGGGCATGACCACGTCGGAGACCAGCACATCGACATGGTTGGCGGTATCGGACAGGTACTTCATCGCCTCCTCGGCCGAAGCCGCCTCGAACACATCGTAGCCTCGCAGCCGCAAGGCGCGCGAAGCGAACGAGCGCACCGGATCCTCGTCCTCGACCAGCAGCACCGCGCCCTCGCCGGTCAGGTCGCCCCGGTCGCTTTCGGCCGGTTCGCGGCGGCGCGGGACATCGGCCGCGCCGGGCTTGGCGCGCAGCAGCAGGATGCGGAACCGGGCGCCGCCCTCGGGCCGGTTCTCGGCAAAGATGAAACCGCCGGACTGCTTGACGATGCCGTAGACGGTCGACAACCCCAGCCCGGTGCCTTCGCCAACCGGCTTGGTGGTGAAAAACGGCTCGAACACCCGGTCGATCAGATGCGGGGCGATCCCGGTGCCGTTGTCGGTGACGCTGATCTCGACATATTCACCGGCGGGAATGTCGACCCCCTGGATCGGATTCTGGTCCGCCACGGTCAGATTGCGGGTCGCGATGGTGACCACGCCGCCGTCCGGCATCGCGTCGCGCGCGTTCACCACCAGGTTCATCAACGCCTGTTCGAGTTGCTGGTGGTCGGCGCGAACGTCCCAGAGCTTGCGCCCGTGCTCCAGGGTCAGGGTCACCTTCTCGCCGATCAGCCGGTTGAGCAGATACTGGGTGTCCGAGACCACGTCCTGCACCGACAACAGGACCGGGTTGAGGGTCTGCTTGCGCGAGAACGCCAGCAACTGGCGCACCAGCACGGCGGCGCGGTGGCTGTTCTGGCGGACCTGCATCAGGTCGGAGTAATCCGGGTGCAGCGCGTCCTTGCCGAGCAGCAGCAGGTCGGAATGGCCGCTGATCGCGGTCAGCACGTTGTTGAAGTCATGGGCGACGCCGCCGGCCAGCTTGCCCACCGCCTCCATCTTCTGGGACTGGGCGAACTTGTCCTCCAGCAGGCGCAACTCGCTGGCGTCGGTCAGCACGGCCAGCAGGCAGGGGGTGGCATCGAGGGTGACGGAGGTCAAGGAGATCTGCAGGAAGGTCTCCACCGCGCCGCCGCGCAGGCGCACCATCTCGCGCCGCCCCCTGGTCTCGGCGATGGCCTCCGCAATCAGGGCATCCAGCGGGCGCCCGAGCGGCTCGACCAGATCGGCGAGGGCTATTCCGGGCGGCAGGTCGCGCCCCAGCATGTCGCGCGCCGGGGTATTGCACCACAACATGCGGCCTTTGAAATCGAACTGCACCAGCGCGACCGGGACCGCCTCAAGGGCCGGGGGAGCCCCCGACAACATTTGCTCCGCGGTAACCGGAAAAACGAAGATATCGCGGGCATCGCCGTCATCCCCCGCCGTCGAAACGGTGTAGACACTGCTGAGCTGGGTTTCGCCGTCGATCCGGGACAACAGGCAAACGGTCCAGCCAAACGCCTGGCCGAAGAGGGCGAAGTCCTCGGCCAAGCCGGCGGGGGGGCCGAAGGCCTTGCGAAAATGCAGGTTGGCGCTGGTGTTGCCGTCGCCGGCGATGCGCAAATGGGCGAAGGGCGCGGCCTCATAGGGACCGGCGCCGCCGTCCAGGGTGATTTTCGGCAGGCGCTCGGGCGGGAGCACCGTCCACACCAGCCGGTCCGGCAGATCGAACCGGGCCGCGAGGATCGCCGTCTCTTCACCCCGCAGGCGGCGGACCGGCTCGATCGCGAAGCCCATCTCGCGGGCGCGGTTGGCGAGCCGGTAGACCAGGCCCGCATCGACCTCGATGCCGCCAGCTAGTCTCCCGACGATATCGCCCGGCCCGTTCCCGTAGGCCGCCCGCATCGTCAGGTTGGCCCATTCCACCTTGCCGTCGATGCCGCTGACCGCCGCGGGCAGGTCGAGCCGCTCCAGCCGCTCGCGCAAAAGGCGGCGGCGGCGCCGCGTGCCGGCATCGCCAAACAGCAGCAACAGCCCCAGCAGCGCCACGCCGGCCAGCCCGGCCAGGCCAAGGACAATCAGCCAGGGGCCGCCCGCGGCATCCGCAACCGGCAACGCGCCGGCGTCACCGGCATGGCCGAGGCCGGGCGCAAGCGTCAGGGCGCAAAGCAATGCGCCACCGCCACGACGCAGGTGTGCGGCGGCGAAAGGATGCATCATCCGGCAAACCTCATCTCCGGGGCGGCATATCGAGCAACTGCGGTCATCATTTTGTTAATGTAGGATTAACAGGCCACAGTCCGAAGGATTATTCGTCGCCGCGGCGCAATTCGCCGGCGAAGAAGCCGTCGCCGCCGTCGAGCGGCGTGAGCACCAGCGGTGCGCGCCGCGCGCGGAAATCCGCCCGGGTGGCGAGGAACCCGGCGACCCGATCGGCGTTCTCGACGCCGAGCATCGAACAGGTCAGGTAGACCAGGCGGCCGCCCGGGCGCACGGCGGCGGCGGCCTCGCCGAGGATGGTGTCCTGGGTCCGGGCATAGGCGGCGAGCCGGCCGGCGGTGAGGCGCCACTTGGCATCCGGGTTGCGCCGCCAGGCCCCGGAACCGGAGCAGGGCGCATCGACCAGCACGAGATCGCAGCGCCCGGCCAGCGGGCCGGTCCGGCCCGGCTCCAGCAGGGTGACCTCGACTCCGGCCCGGCGGGCCCGCTCGCCAAGCTGAGCCAGACGCCGGGGCGCTGTGTCGTGGGCGTGGAGCCGGCCCTGCCCCGCCATGGCGGCGGCCAGGGCCAGGGTCTTGCCGCCGGCCCCGGCGCCATAGTCGAGCACGGTGTCGCCGGGCCGCGCGCCGGCGAAATCCGCCGCCGCCTGGCTGGCC
>JACZTQ010000133.1 GCA_022573605.1 Pseudomonadota bacterium
CTCAGCTCGCGCCATCACCGGATTTGCGACTTTGAATTCTCGCCCGAGTGGGATGCCGCTTGAGGGGGGCAATCCCGGAGCGAACAGGGGCCGGTCGCCGGCTTGTGCAATCGTGAGCCGCTAGAGCCGGATGAGTTGAGGTCGAACCGCCATCTCCACCGTCATCCCGTGCGCGCCGCAGCACGCAGTGATGCGGTGCAGACCCGGGATCTCCTGATCCTGGGCTACCGTCGAGAGATCCCGCACGAGCGCGGCATCACTTCGTGCTGCAGCGCCTACGGGATGACGATGCGGCGATTCCGCTTCAAGCCATCCCGCTTTAGATCATCCGACGGGCAGCACGCCCTCCTCCTTCAACCATTCCAGCACGATGTGGGTCTGGAGATGGGACACCGAAGGATGCGGCAACAGGACCTCGCTGATCAGGCGGTTCAGCTCGTCGAGGTCCGCCGTCGCCACGCGCAACAGATAGTCGGTCGGACCGGTCAGCTTGCAGGCGTCCAGAATCGACGGGTTGACCTCCAGCAGCCTGGCGAAGGCTTCGATTTCCGGCTGTCCGTGATTGTTGAGCGAAACCTGGACGAAAGCCGAAACGCCAAGCCCGACCTTCCGCTTCGACAGGTTCGCGCGGTAGGACTTGATCACTCCAAGCTTCTCCAGCCGCCGCCGCCGGCGGGCGCACTGCGACGCGGAAAGCGCCGTCGCGTCGGCCAGTTGCTGGCTGGTGAGGCGCCCGTCCCGTTGCAGCGCAACCAGGATCTTGCGGTCGAAATCGTCGAGAGCTTCCATGCCGCCTTCCTGAGTCGGATTCATTAATGTCGCGCATATGATGCCACGTTTTAACGTAATCGCGAACAAATATGCGCGATATGTTCAAAGTGAAGCGAAAATCCCACCTCGTTTGCGCACACCTTTCAGGCGGAAAATGCTACGCTCGCGCCCAACAACAGAGAGTGATCCGCTTTTCGGCCAGTTGGCGATCACCCCGCCTGACCTCCGCGTGTCAAGAGCCAGGGCGGCAGGCCGGTTGTGTCGCACTCCCGCAATCCCTGGAGGCATCGACCATGTTGCAAGAACCGAGCATCGTTCCCGACGGCGACACGCTGACCCACGAAATGGTTGCCGAGGCGGCGCGCAATCCGGGCATCCGGGTCAGGATCACCGATGACATCCGCGACCGGGTGACCGCCTCGAGGGCGCTGCTGGACGAGTTCGTCGCCGCCGGACGGGTGATCTACGGCGTGACCACCAGTGTCGGCGGGTTCGTCAACTGGCTGGTGCCGCCCCACATGATCGAGGAGGTGCAGAACAACATCATCCGCAACGTGCAGTCGCAGGTCGGTCCCGATCTCGACGAGCAATATGTCCGCGCCGCGATGCTGGCCCGGATCAATTCGCTCGGCCGCGGCAACTCGGCCATCAGCCTGGAGAACTTCGAAAAATACGTCGCCATGTACAACAACGGCGTGGTGCCGTGCATTCCCGAAAAGGGGTCGCTCGGCACCAGTGGCGATCTTGGCCCGCTGGCCTGCATCGCGCTGGTCGCGACCGGGCACTGGCGGGCGCGCTTCGAGGGTGAGGTCATGCCCGGCGCGGAGGCGATGCGGCGGGCCGGCATCGAGCCGATGAAGCTCTCCTACAAGGAAGGCCTGGCGCTGATCAACGGCACCTCGGTGATGGCCGGTCTTGCCGCCTGTCTGGTCACCGACGCCAAGAGCCTGATCAAGGCCTACACGCTCGCCACCTGCCTGAGCCTGGAAGTTCTCAAGGCCAAGATCATGCCGTTCCACCCGGCGGCGCACCGGCAGAAACCCCACAAAGGGCAGATCCGCACCGCCGATGCGATCTACACCACGCTGGCCGACAGCAAGATGATCGTTCAGGACGCCGAGGTCGAAGCCTGGTTGCGCAAGATGGTGACCAACGAGCCGCGCGGCCTGGATGAACAGATCGAGGACGCCTATTCGATCCGCGCCACGCCGCAAATCATGGGCCCTGTCGTCGATACCACCATGTTCGTCGAGCAGACCGTGAACACCGAGATCAATTCGTCGAACGACAACCCCCTGATCGTCGTCGAGGAAGGCGATGCGGTGCACAACGCCAATTTCCACGGCCAGTATATCGCCAACGCCATGGACCAGCTGGCGATCGTGATCGTCAACATGTGCAACCTGTCGGAACGCCGCAACAACCGGATACTGCACCCGAGCCTGAACGGCGATCTGCCGCCGTTCCTGTGCCGCGAAAACCCCGGCATGAGCCAGGGCATGATGGGTATCCAGTACGCGGCGACCTCGCTGACCGCCGAGATCCGCCACGCCGCGGCGCCGATCTCGATCCAGTCGCTGCCCTCGACCGGGGATTTCCAGGACCACGTCTCGTTCGGTCTGGTGGCGGCGCGGCGCACCCGGGATGTTTTGCACAATGCCCGCTACATCCTCGCGGTGGAGCTGATCTGCGCGGCTCAGGCGGCGGATATTCGCGGCGTCGATGATCTCAGCTCGGCGACCAGGAAATTGCATGCATTGGTGCGCGCAAAGGTGCCGTATCTTGACCACGACGAGCCGTTCACCGACCATATCGAAGCCGTCGCCGGGATGTTCGAAACCGGCGAGTTGCTGGACGCGCTGCCGCGCAATTGCGCCGCCTACGACTGGTAAGGAGCGCCGAGCGATGACCCTCCCGGTTGCCGAAAAGACCTCGTCCGTGGCTGCCGGGGCATCGTCCGCGATCCTTGCCGCTTACCTGCGGCGGACGGGCAAGAGCCGCCAAGCCCATGCCCGGGCCCGCATCCTGCTGCCGGGAGGGACCTCGCGCCAGGCCGGATACTGGGAGCCCTATCCGCTGACCTTCGACAGCGCGGAGGGGGTATATCTGCGCGATCTCGACGCCAACCGCTATTTCGACCTGATCAACAACTACACCGCCATGGTGCACGGCCACGCCTATGGCCCGATTGTCGAGGCGGCGCGGCGCCAGGCGGCGCGGGGCACCGGCTGGGCCGGCGGCAACCTGGCGCAGCTCGAGCTTGCCGGGCAGATCGTCGAGCGAGTGGCGGCGGTCGAGCAGGTGCGGTTCACCAATTCCGGCACCGAAGCCGGCGCGCTGGCCCTCAACATCGCGCGCAAGATAACCGGACGCCCGAAGCTGCTGATGGCGCGCTTCGGCTATCACGGTTCGCTGATGGAGTTCGAATGTGGCTCTTTCGGACACCAGGGCCCGGTGACGCTGCTCGCGACCTACAACGATCTGGCGGATTTCGAAGGTGTCCTGGCCGAACATGGCGGCGACATCGCCGCCGTGTTCCTCGAGCCGGTGCTGGGATCGGGCGGGGTGGTCAGCGGGGCTCCGGCGTTTCTGAAGGGCGTCCAGGCGGCGGCGCGAAAGGCCGGCGCCCTCCTGGTGCTGGACGAGGTGCTGACCCTGAGGTTCGGCCATCGGGGGGTGCAGGGGACGCTCGGGCTGGAGCCCGATCTGACCATGTTCGGCAAGCTGATCGGCGGCGGCTACCCGGTCGGCGCCGTCGGCGGCAAGCGCGATTTGCTGCGCATATTCGACCCCGCCGACCTCAAGCTGTTCCACACCGGCACGTTCAACGCCAACCCGGTCACCATGGTGGCCGGTGGGGTTGCGCTGAGCCATCTGACGCCCGAGGCCATCGGGCGGATGGAGGCCGGGGCGCAAACCCTGAAGGACGCTCTGACCGGAGCGGCGCGCAAGGCCGGATTGCCGTTCTCCGTCAACCATCACGGCTCGTGCCTGAATCTCTATTTCAGCGACCGCCCGCCACACGCCTCGATGGTGCGCCAGGACACGGCGCTGATCGGCCGGTTTCACCTTGCGGCGATGAACCGCGGCCTGTTCCTGGCGCCCCGCGGCATGATCGCGCTGTCCACGGTGATGACCCCCGGCCAGCTCGACGAGATCGGGCAGCGCGCCGCCGCGGCGCTCGCCGACCTCGCGGCCGAGGCCGAAGACCTGATCCCGGAGCCGGCTGGATGACCGGGCTGAATTTCGCCCCCGCCCTGGTCGAGCGCGAGGAGCTGCCCGGCGGCGGCTTCATCCTGCGCTCGCCGATGGCGCTGAAACCCTGCGCCGCGACCCTGTGCGAACATCTCGATTGCTGGGCCGGCAAGGCGCCGGACAGGCCGTTTCTGGCCCAACGCGACGGCGCCGGCGGCTGGCGCAAGATCAGTTACTCCGATGCCCTCCGCCAGACCCGCTCGGTGGCCCAGTCGCTGTTGGACAGGGCCATCACGGCCGACCGGCCGATCATGATCTTGAGCGACAACAGCATCGATCATGCGCTGCTGATGCTTGGCGGCCTTTATGCCGGCATCCCGACGGCGCCGATCTCGCCGCCCTACGCCCTGATGTCGGGCGATTTCGGCAAGCTGCGCCAGGTCTTCGAGGTGCTCAAGCCATCGCTGATTTACGTGTCGGACGGTGCCCGCTTCGCCAAGGCGCTCGGCGCCCTCGATCTGGACCGGGTGGAGGTCGTGGCATCGGCCAATCCGGACGCCGGTCTCCGGGCGACACCGTTCGCGACCCTGTGCCAGCGCCAACCGACGCCGCGGGTCGACGACGCCGTGGCCGCCCTGACCCCCGACACGGTCGCCAAGATCCTGTTCACCTCGGGCTCGACCGGGATGCCGAAAGGGGTGATCAACACCCACCGCATGCTGTGCTCCAACCAGCAGGCGCTGGCCCAGATCTGGCCGTTTCTCGAGGAAAAACCGCCGATCCTGGTCGACTGGCTGCCCTGGAGCCATACTTTCGGCGCCAATCACAACTTCAACCTGGTGCTGCGCAACGGCGGCACGCTCTACATCGACGGCGGCAAGCCGATGCCGGGCCTGATCGGCACCAGCATCGCCAATCTCAAGGACATCGCTCCGACGATCTATTTCAACGTGCCGCGCGGCTACGACCAGTTGATCCCTTATCTCGAAGCCGACCCGGCGTTTCGCGATCACTTCTTCTCGCGGCTGGACACGCTGTTCTACGCCGCCGCCGGATTGCCGCAGAACCTGTGGCAGCGTCTGGAGACCCTGTCGATCGAGGCGCGCGGCACGAAGATCACCATGACCTCGGCCTGGGGTTCGACCGAAACCGCGCCGCTGGCGACCGGCGTGCATTTCGCGATCGACCGGGCCGGCGTCATCGGGCTCCCGGTGCCGGGATGCGAGCTCAAGCTGGTGCCCAATGCCGGCAAGCTGGAGATTCGCGTGCGCGGCCCGAATGTGACGCCCGGCTACTACAAGCGCCCCGACCTGACCCGGGAAGCTTTCGACGAAGACGGGTTTCTCTTAACCGGCGACGCCGTGGTGCTGGCCGACCCGGACGACCCGGCCCGGGGCATTGTCTTCGACGGCCGGGTGGCGGAGGATTTCAAGCTTCTCAGCGGCAGTTGGGTCAGCGCCGGCAATATCCGCGTCGCCGCCATCTCGGCCGCCGACCCGATGATCCAGGATGCGGTGGTGACCGGCCACGACCGCGACGAGGTCGGCCTGCTGATCTTTGCCAATGCCGCGGAACTGGCGCGTGTGGCCGGTATTCCCGCCGCTACGCCGATCGGCGAATTCAACGTCAGCAAACCCGTCAGAGACGCGCTGAACGAGGCATTTTCACGCTACAATAACGACTATCCGGCCTCCAGCAGGCGGATCGCCCGGATGCTGATCATGGCCGAGCCTCCCAGTCCGGACAGGAACGAGATCACCGACAAGGGCTACATCAATCAGCGCGCGGTGCTGGAAAACCGCGCCGGTCTGATTGACAAACTCTACAGCAACCACCCAGACGTCATTGTCGTCAGCTAAAGGATCGAGCCAATGAACAGCCAATCCTTGCCCGGTTCCGGAACCACCTACACCGATACCTTTCTGATCGACGGCGCGCGCACCGGATTCGCCGAACTGAACGGCACCTTGCGAAGCGTCAGCGCCACCGATCTCGGCATTGCCGCCGCCAGGGGATTGTTCGATCGCGGCAAGGCGAGGACGGAAATGATCGACATGGTGATCGCCGCCTCGCTGGCGCCCACCGATCACGATGCCTTCTACCTGCCGCGCCATATCGGATTGTATGCCGGCGTCGCCCAGCAGGTCCCGGCGATTTTCGTCCACCGGCTGTGCGGCTCCGGCTTCGAATTGCTGGCTACGGCGGCCGACTACATCAAGCTCGGCAAGTGCAAGGCCGCGCTTTGCGTCGGCGCCGAGTCGATGTCGCGCAACCCGGTCTGTTCGTTCACCGCGCGCGGCGGGTTCAAACTGGGCCAGGCCGATTTCAGGGATTTCCTCTGGGAAGCCCTGACCGATCCGGCGCCGGGTATCGGCATGGGCGATACCGCCGAGAACCTGGCCCGGAAATACGACATTTCGCGCCAGGAGGCCGATGGCTTCGCCTTGCGCAGCTTCAATGCCGCGGCAAAGGCGGTCGAGACGGGGATTTTCGATGACGAAATCCTGCGGCTCAGGTCCACCAGGTTCGAGCTGGAGGGATACCAGACCCGCGCCCTCCGTCTGCCTCGCGGCATCGACGAATTCGGGGCCGACGAACACATCCGCGCCGTCACCGCGCAGTCGCTGGCAAAGCTGCCGGCGGTGTTCGGCGGGGTGCAGACGGCGGGCAACAGCTCCGGCATCGTCGACGGCGCGGCGGCGGCGGTTGTCGCCGACGGCGAGATTGTCGAGCGGACGGGGGCCGAACCCCTGGCCCGGATCGTGGCCGCCACGGCGGTTGGCGTGCCGCCGGAGATCATGGGGATCGGCCCGGTTCCGGCAATCCGGAAACTGCTTGAAATCACCGACCTGACGCTGGCGGACATCGATCGTTTCGAAATCAACGAAGCGTTTTCGGCCCAGCTTGTCGCCGTCGAGCGCGAACTGGCGCTGGATCGCGACAAGATCAACGTCAACGGCGGTGCAATTGCGCTCGGCCATCCGCTCGCCGCCACCGGGCTGCGCTGCACCATCGCCTGCGCCCGCGAGCTGAAGCGAACAGGGCTGCGCCGGGGCATTGCGGCGGCCTGCTGTGGCGGAGGCCAGGGATCGGCGGTGCTGATCGAAAACCCGGATGCTTAGAGCAAATTCCACTCAGGCAGCGTCGCCCTCCCCACCGTCATTGCCGGGCTTGACCCGGCAATCCAGTCCTTTTCTCAACCGCTCAAGACCTGGATGCCCGTGTCAAGCACGAGCATGACGTGGCTCTACTTGAGTGGAAACTGCCCTAGCGCCAGACCCGGTCGCCGAACTCGGCCTCCAGCCCGTCATAGAGATGCGCCACCTCGGCGCCGTAGCCGTTGAACAGAACCGTCGGTATGGTCTCGTCGGTGCCCAGCACGCGCTCCCGCGCCTGGCTCCAGCGCGGATGATCGACGGCCGGGTTCACATTGGCCCAGAAGCCGTACTCCCTGACCGCCAGTTCTTCCCAGAAGCTGACCGGGCGCACGTCGGTGAAGGTGATGCGCTTGATCGACTTGATCGACTTGAAGCCGTATTTCCACGGCAGGTGCAGGCGCATCGGCGCGCCAAACGGCTGCGGCAGCACCTTGCCATAGGCGCCGACCACCAGCAGCGCCAGGTCGTTCATAGCCTCGGCCATGGTCAGCCCCTCGACATAGGGCCAGGGATACCAGTGCTGGCGTTGCCCGCGGGCCACCTCCGGGTCGTGGAAGGTCGCAAAGCGCAGGTACTTCGCCCCCGACAGCGGCTTGGCCAGAGCGATCAGCCGGTGCAGCGGGAAACCGATCCACGGCACCACCATCGACCAGGCCTCGACGCAGCGGTGGCGGTAGATGCGCTCCTCCAGGTCGACCTTCGCCAGCAGGTCCTCGATGCCGATCTCGAAGGGCGTCTCGACCAGGCCGTCGATGGTGACGGTCCAGCCCTCGGTATCGAGCGCCATCGCCGCCTGCGAGATGCGCTTGTGCGAGCCGAACTCGTAGAAATTGTTGTAGGTCGAGTTGATCTCCTCGTCGGTCACCGCGCGTCCGGCATCGGCGAATTTCGGGCTCAAGGCCGGCATCGGCGACATTGCCGTTCCGGGGCCGCCGGGACGCACCGCGGCCGCCGCCGGCAGCGGCTCCATCGGCGCCCGCCCGCCGATCACGCCGGCCAGCGCCCCGGCCGCCGCCAGCCCGCCGCCGGCCGCCAGCACCCGGCGGCGGTTCCAGAACACATGCTCGGGGGTGACTTCGTTTTCGCTGATCTGCCAGCGCGGCTTGCGGAACGGTTTCATCGGCTCTCCTTCCGGGCTCCCCGGCTTCTAATTGCCGACAAGATAGCCGCAAGGCGCGGATTTACCAACCCGGCCGGATCACGACAGCGCCATGATGCTGAAATATGCTGGCTCGCGCCTCCCCCGACCCGCCTCCCGGAGGCGGTGGGGCGATGCGCTGTCCCCGCCGATTTCGCCCCCCACTCCCTCTCTCCCTCTGGGCTTCGCAGGGGACCGTGGCCGCAGATGCGGCCGCGTAAGCCCCGGAGAAGGGGTCGGGGGGGGAGGCTGCGACAGCGCCGCAGGGCGC
>JACZTQ010000134.1 GCA_022573605.1 Pseudomonadota bacterium
CCGACCAGGCCGCGATAACGGCGCGCACGGACCGGGGTGCGAGAGTGATAGAGCCCGGCGGCGCGCATCCAGTTACCGGTCTCGGCGAACAGCTGGCCGAGAAACCGGGCCGCGTAATCGGCCGCCAGCGCCGGTTCGAGCATTTCGTCCAGGGCGTTGAAATTCTCCCCGTGCCAGCGGGTGTTGAGCTGGAAACAGCCGAGATCGATCGAGCGCCGCCCGCGGGCGACCTCGCGCTCGGCATGGGCCAGCGCCTCGGCCCTGGTGTCGTACCAGTAGCCCAGGCCGGCGATATTCAGGGTCCAGGGCCAGGGGCCGGAAACGCCATCGACCTTGCGCCGGGTCTCGACCAGGGTGATCGCGCGCATCACCCTCGCCGGAACTCCGTGGCGCGCCGCGGCGGCGCGCGCGGCGTCGAGGCAGAGCGCCGGCGTGGAGCTCTCCGCCACGGCGGTCGCGGCCGCTGGCGCCGGCGCCAGCATCGCGGCCAGGGCCAGAGCCAGGGCCAGGGCAAGCCGGAGGGTCGGGGGCGCCATCCGCCTATCGTCCCGCGACCAGGGGGATGACCCGGCCCTGGTAGAAGTTGACCAGGCCCTGCTCCATGAAGGCGAGGCTGAGCCAGAACACCAGCAGGATCGCCACCAGCTTGGGCACGAAGGTCAGCGTGAGTTCCTGGATCGAGGTCAGCGCCTGGAGCAGCCCGATCGCCAGCCCGACGGCCAGCGCAACGCCGAGCACCGGCGCCGCGATGACCATGCCGACCCAGACCGCGTCACGCATCAGGCCGATGAAACCCAGCTCGTCCATCGCCGCCTCAGATCGGCATTCGCAGCACTTCCTGATAGGCCTCGACCACCCGGTCGCGCACCGCGACGGCGGTCTGCAACGCCAGTTCGGTGGCGGTCAGCGCCTCGACCACCGACTGCACGTCGCCCTGGCCGGTCAACGCCGCTTGAGCCGCGGCCTCGCCGGCGCGCAGGGTCTGGGCCATCTCGCCGGACACGGCGGCCAGCGCGTCGGCGAAGCTGGCGCCCTCGGCCGCCTTGCCGGCGGGGTTCGCCGCCGGGGTCTCGGCCGGGGCGATCCGGCGGGCGCTGGCGTAGAGCTGGGTGGCGAAGCTGGACTCGATGTTCATGCGGGTTCTCCCGGGGATGTGGGCCTTGTCGGTGATCTCCGATTCACCGACAAGGCTCCAACTCGTTGGTTTGGCGCGATTTCCGAGTCGCAAGGTGACGTCGCCTTGCCGGATATCGCTCTAGCGGCGCAGCAGGCCGAGCACGCCGCCATACATGCGCCGCGCCTGGTCGAAGATGGTCAGGTTGGCCTGGTAGGACCGGTTCGCCTCACGCGCATCGGCGATCTCGATCAGCGTGTTGACGTTCGAGAAGCTGACGATGCCCCTTGCGTCGGCCAGCGGATGGCCGGGCTCGTAGCTTTCGCGCAACGGCGAGCGGTCGAGCCGCACCCGGCCGGCCTTGACCGTGCTGGCGCCGCTGGCGCGGTCGAGCACGGTCTCGAAGCTGACCGTCTTGCGGTGGTAGCCCGGGGTGTCGGCATTGGCGACGTTCTCGCCGATCAGCCGCAGCCGCACGGCCTGCGCGCGCATGCCGCCCGAGGCGCTGAACATGGCCTTGAAAAGCTCCTGCATCGCCCGCCCCTATCGCGCCCGGCCGAGGCCGAGGCGGAGGATGTCGATCGCCTTGGCATAGATCGCCAGCGCCAGGGCGTGCTGGCCCTGGGCCTGAACCGCGCGGACCGCCTGATCCTCGATATTGACGGTGTTGCCGTTCGGCGACGCCGGCAGCGCCAGTTCGAAGGTCCGCGGCGGGCGGGTCTGGCCAGCGAATCCCAGATGCCCCGGCCGGGTCGCCCGGGCATTGAACGATTCCTTAACGATTGCGGAGAAATCCTTGAGGTCGCGGGCGCGGTAGCCGGGCGTGTCCGCATTGGCGACGTTTTCGGCAATAACCCGATGCCGGGCGGTGGCGTGGCGCGCCGCCGCCGAGGCAAGGTCGAGCAAGGTCAGGTTCTCCAGCATGGCGATCCACAGTTCTTGTTTCCGCAACCCCGTTTCTAACCTCTGGGGCATTAACAGAGCGTGTCCCGCCGGCAGCTTTTTTCTCAATCCTGCCGGGGCATTCCGGGCACAAGCGGACCCTGATGTCCTGAATCCGAAGCTCCCCCGATCGAAAACCCGGGAGAATCGCGCGCCTGCGCGAATGACACCGCGAATAACACCGCGAACGACACCGCGAATGACACCCGGGCGGCGCGCCTCGCTCTCCCCTCGTGGGCTTGGGGTGGAACAGCGAAAGGCCCGGTGGAGCTTTCGCTTTTCCACCCCCTCGAGGGGGCGGGGGTCGGCCGGATTTCCGAACCGGGACACCAGATGAGCGCCGCCGACGAAATCTCGCCGGCGGTCCGGATCTGGGGCCGGGTGGCGCATTGCGACGGCACCGCCGTGCGCCTGGCCGGGCTCGGCGGGCTGGCCCGGATCGGCGACGGGGTGCGGATCGGGTCCGGCGATGGGCGTGAAATCCTCGGCGAGGTGATCGCGCTCGGCCCGGACTCGGTCACCGCCATGCTGATGGCGGCGCCGCAGGGCCTGGCCGCCGGTCAACGGGCCTTTCTGGTGCCGGACCGCCCGCCCAGCCCCTGCGACGGCTGGCTCGGCCATGTGATCGACGCCTTCGGACGCCTGACCGACGGCCGCCCGGCGCCGCAGGGGGACCACCCGGCGATGCTGCGCCGGGCCCCGCCGCGGGGCGAGCGGCGCCGCATGCTGGGGCCGCGGCTGGCCACCGGCCAATCGGCGATGGACACCATGCTGCCGCTCTGCCGGGGGCAGCGGATGGGGGTCTTCTCCGGCTCCGGGGTCGGCAAGTCGATGCTGATGGCCGGGCTGGCGCGCGGCGTCGAGGCCGATGTGGTGGTGGTCGGACTGATCGGCGAGCGCGGCCGCGAGGTCAGCGAGTTTGCCCGCAACATGCTGGGCGAGCGGGCCATGGCGCGCACCGTGGTGATCGCCGCGACCTCGGACCAGACCGCCCTGGTCAAGCGCCGCGCGGCGCTGCTCTGCCTGGCGGTGGCGGAACATTTCCGCGACCGCGGGCGCCATGTGCTGTGCCTGTTCGATTCGGTGACGCGGTTTGCCGAGGCCCACCGCGAGATCGCCCTGGCGGCGGGCGAGGCGCCGGCGCTGCGCGCTTTCCCGCCCTCGACCCCGCAGGCGATCTCGGCGCTGTGCGAACGCGCCGGACCGGGCGAGGAGGGCAGCCGGGCCGGCGACATCACCGGCATATTCACCGTGCTGGTGTCGGGCTCGGACATGGACGAGCCGGTCGCCGACATGGTGCGCGGCACCCTCGACGGGCATCTGGTGCTGGACCGGGCGATCGCCGAGCGCGGGCGTTTCCCGGCCATCGACCTGCGCCGCTCGGTGTCGCGCTCGGCGCCGATGGCCTGGTCCGAGCGCGAGGCGGCGCTGGTGGCGCGGGCGCGGGCGCTGATCGCCCGCTACGAGGAGGCCGAGCCGATGATCCAGGCCGGGCTCTACACCCTCGGCACCACCCCGGAGATCGACGAGGCGATCGCCCTCTGGCCGGCGCTGGACCGCTTTGTCGGCACCTCGGCGGAAGGCCAGAGCGACCTCGAGAGCTTCGCCCGGCTGAGCGCCATCCTCGACTCCGGCGGGACCGCTCCGGAGCCCGCCGGCGAGGGCGAGCAGGGTGCGTGCTCGCACGCACCGTTGACGGTGGCGGATCGGTGGCGGATCGGGGCGTAGGGTGGGTGGAACCCACCGGCGCGGCGCGGTGTTTGCCCGAGGAGTGGTGGGTTGGCACCCACCCCACGGTTCGCCGAATCAGAAGTTCGAGGCGAACAGGTTGGCGCTGCCACCGGTTCCGAGGCCGCTGGCCATGATCAGGGCCAGGGCCGTGGCGCCGGGCGCCGACGGCGAAATCCCGCCCTTCAACTGGGACGACAACAGAAAGCGCCGCAGCAGATCGTCGATGTTTTCGTCGCTGACGAACACCGCCGGCGATTTGCCGCCGAAAACCTGCTCGGTGCGGGCTTCGAAGGCGCTGACCTGACGGTCGAGGTCGAGCAGGCCGAACAGCGTCGGCAGGCTGTAGGCGCCCTGGACCACGTTGCTCAGCGGCGTCGAGCCGAGCACCTTGAGCCAGCCCGAGACCTCGACCAGGGGATCCAGGGCGATCTCGCGCATTTCACGGCGGAAATTCAAGGCCAGGCGGATATCCACGTCGACATCGCCGATGGCGCGCTCGAACTGGCGCAGACGGAACTGCTCGGCGAGGTCCTGGCGGGTGCCGTCGAACACCAGCAGCCCACCGAGATCGCCATAGCCGAGTGCCGCCGAGAACTCGGCCCAGGCCGGGTCGGCCAGGCGGTTGGCCAGGGATTTCGGGTCGAGCACGCCGTCCTCGAGGATCTTGCGGATGAAGGCGCGCTTGTCGACCTCGTCCTCGAGGCCGAAGGCGCCCAGCGCGACCCGCAGCAGCCGCCGGTCGGCGACCAGCGCCTCGGCCGTGGTCGCCTCGCCCGCATGTTCGAGGAAGTAGTCGATCTCGCGCTGGATCTCGGGGCTTTTGCCGAAGGTCTCGAACTGTGCGTCGAAGGTGCGGTCGATGAAGCGCAGGCCCAGCAGGCCGCCGAACGGGACCACCGGCGTGAAGGCCATCAGTTCGGCCGCTCCGGACCGCCGCTCTCGTCGCTGGAGGCCTTGTGCTCCAGCAGCCGCGCCTCGATCGGCAGAACCCGGCGCAGCGCCCTGAGAACGCCGTAGAAATTGCGCCGGCGCAGCTGCTCGATGGCCTCGTCGAGATGCTCGCTGCCCTCGATACCCGACAGCGCGTCCTGCAACTGGGCGATGCCGCTGCCGAGCTGGGTGACGGACTGCTCGGGCTCGACCTCGCCGGCCACCGCGAGCTGGGCGATGTAGCAGACCCGCTTGACCGGGGTATCGACATCGTCGGGATGAATGGCGTCGCGCAGCCGCAGGATGTTGGCATTCGGGGTCTTGATGATCAGCCGGGTGTTGCGGTCGCCGTTCTGCATGACGACCCCGTTGACCAGGATCTGTTCATGCGCGCGAAGTTTCAGAATCAGACCGGGCATGGTTCAGGTCTCTTGCTGCGGCAGCTGTCCGCGCAGACCGCGCATCACAGCCGTGTTGATCTCGATCAGGATCGCGGCGTCCGCCTCCTGGCGTAGAACCTTCTGGGTATGGCTGCGGGTGAATTTCGACAGATCGGCCAGTTGGCCGCGCAGGGCCAGGGGCAATCCGTTGCCGGCGCTGGTCACGTCGGTGACGATGATGGTCCAGAGCTCGAGATTTTCGTGCAGCGCCTGCGCCAGTTCGCTGAACGGCCGGCCCTCGGCGCTGGCCCGGTTCAGCCGGCCGGTGATCTGGCTGAAGACCTGATACTCGACGTGGCGCGGGGTTCCGATCGCGCGGGTGGCGTCGCCGTAGGCATTCTGCGTCAGGGCATTGGCGCTCATCGTGTTCCCTTCCCGATCGTCTGCCGCGGTTCGCGCGGGTCCCTTTCAAACGGTGGTCAAACGGTGGCCGGGGCGGCGAGGCCGCCCCGGCCCAAGCCCGGCTTAACGGAAGAGCGCCAGGATGTTCTGCGACTGCTGGTTGGCGATCGAGAGCGCCTGGATGCCCAGCTGCTGCTGCACCTGGAGCGCCTGCAAGCGGGCCGAGGCGGCCTCCAGATCGGCGTCCACGAGCGAACCGATGCCCGACTTGAAGCTGTCGATCAGCGAGTTCATGAACACGTTCTGGATCTCGACCCGCTTCTCGCCGTTGCCGAACACCGCCTGGGCGTTGATCGTGGTCTGGATCAGCGTCTCGATGCTGGTGAGCGCCGTTGCCGCCCCCGCGGCGGTCGAGACATCCATGGCGCCGAGAGTCGAGAGGCCGCCGCCGGCCGTGCCGCCAAGGAACTCGGTCCGCGCCAGAGTGATCGTGTCACCGGCATCGGTGTCGTTGTTGGTGATGGTGATCGCCCCGGTCGTCGAGTTGCGCGCCACGGTGGTGTTGGTGGCGCCGATCGAGGTGAGCTGAGCACTGATCAGGTCGAAGATCTGCTTGCTCACGTCGAGTTCGGTGTCGCCGGCACGCGCGACATACTCGAAGTCGAGCGCGGTGGTGCCAAGCTCGTTGGTGCCGGCGCCCGTCAGGGTCACGCGATAGGACGCGCCGGCCACGGCGCCGCCCGAGGTGAAGCTGACGACGCCGGTACCGCCGCTGATCGCGATGGTTGCGGTATCGACCGACAGAAGATCGTCCGCCGTACCGACCGCCGTGGCCCCGAAGGCTGCCTGCGTGGTCTGCAGATCCTGCTTCGCGACAGCAATGCTGCTGGCCGTCACCACGCCGGTGGACGACCGGTCGAGCGACGACAGGATCGAGACCGTGCCACCGTCCTTCAGCATGTTGAGACCGTTGAACTGCGCCGCCCCGACGATGGTTTTGATCTGGTCGCGCAGCGACGCGACCTCGTCCTGCAGCTTCTGGCGGTCGACGTTCTCGCCGTTGGCGGAGACGATCTTGGCCTTGATCTCGTTCAGGATCTCGCCGATCTGGAAGGCGCCGTTCGAGGCCACCGCGATGGTCGAGCCGCCGAGCGACAGCGAACCGGAGATCGCCTTGAAGCCGGAGACGTCCGATTCCATCACCTTCGAGATGGCGAACACGGCGGAGTTGTCCTTGGCCGTCGCGATCGCCTTGCCGGTGGCGATCTGGCCCTGGACGGTGGCGAGTTTGGCGTTGGTGGCGCGCAGGGTCTGAAGAGCGATCATCGCGCTGGTGTTGGTGAGAATACTTGCAGCCATGAGAGCATTCCTTTCGGCTCGCGGCGCGCTTCACGCCGCTGTTGAACAATTCCCGAAGTTTCGGGAGAAAGGGGCCGGCACCTAAGGTAACCGGCCGAGGAACACGTCTTCTGACATCGAACCGGCGCTTTTAGCGCCGGCGTGCCGGGCAACCCCGGCTTGGGAGCATGGAACACGCAAATGCCTAAGCCCCGGTAAAGGCCTCAGGCGCTGCTGCTTTTTTGTGTGGCGTCGTCCCGGCTGGTGATCGCCGAGCCGTCGCGGTCGTAGGCCACCGCGCCCCGGCCGGTGGCGATGATGGTCTTGATGCGCCGGCGCGCGGCGGCGACGCCCTGGCGCGCGGCCAGGATGATCCGCTCGTTGCGGCGGCTGTCGTCGATCAGGGCGGCGAGCGCCTCGCGCACCGTCTCGGTGCCGTGCACGCGCGCCATCGCGGCCTCGATCGAGACCAGCAGTTCCTGCTTGTCGGCGGAAAGCCGCGCCAGCCCGTCGAACGCGCCGCGCAGCAGCAGCGAGCGTTCGCGGTCCATCAGGTCATGGCCCCGCGCGAGCAGCGACAGCAGGCGATCCACCGGGGTCATTGCCGGCTCCGCTCGACCAGGGAGTTGTAGATCTGCCGGGCGATTCCCAGGCTCCCGCCGGCGGCGATCCGGTTGGCGTATTCCTGCACCAGGGTGCCGGCAAAAGAGGCCTCGCCGGCCCCGCCGTTGAAGCTCTCCGGCATCCGGCCGAGCCCGGAATGGCGCAGCATCTCGGCCAGGAAGGCGGCCTCGAACCGCTCCGCCTCGGCGCGCAGGCGAGGGTTCTCTGGCGCGACGTTCTCCGGGGGATCGGCCGCGGGCGTAGTCGCGGGCGAACTCGCGGCCGAACTCGCGGAAAGCCCGGCAAGCGGCGGGATCGATGCGGTAATGTCGACCATGGCGGGTTGTTCTCCAAGTGATCGAGGAGCCGGACGGTTGTTCCGGTTTAGGCGATGCTGGTAAAGAATCGGTAAGGCCTGCACTGTTAATCTGGGGCCCGATTGCAGAAGCAGCGAGGCGCCAGAATGGATCTCCCGGGCTTGATCAGCGGCTCCGCCCCCCGTTCGCACGGCAGCGATGCCAAGGCGCCGGGTCCGGAGGGGGAAGCCGGCGCCTTCGGCGAGGTCGTCGCCAGGGCCGGGCCGCGGCGCCCGGCGCAAGGTGGCGCCGGGGATGCCGGGGCCGGCTCCGGCGGTCAGCCGGCTCCGATCCCGACTCCAATCCCGGCTCCGATCCCGACTCCAATCTCGACTCCAAATTCGGGGCAGCGTCCGGCGCCGATGCGGGCAGCGGTCGATTCGCCGCCCACCTCGCTGCAAGCGGCGGTGCTTGCCGCCTTGCCGGCGGCGGAGATCGCGGCCCCGGCGCCGGATTCGGCGCTCCCGGGTGCAGCTTCCCAGATCCCCCCCGGCGCCCCGGTTCCCGATCACGACGCTTCGCTCGACCTGCCCGAGCCGCGGCTTGCCGCCGAGGTCCTCGCCGGCGCCGCAATGGCGGCGCCGGCGGGCGTCGAGCCTGGACCGCCCCGGGTTGCGCCGCCGACACCGGCCGCCGGCGG
>JACZTQ010000135.1 GCA_022573605.1 Pseudomonadota bacterium
GCCCGTGGGAGGCCGGGCTGCTGGTGCTGATCGGCGTGCTCGCGGCGGCCGGGCAGTATGTCAACATCCTGGCGCTCCGGGCCGCCGAGGCCGGCGCCCTGGCGCCGCTCGACTTCACCCGGCTGGTGTTCGCCGGCGCGCTGGGGCTGGCGATGTTCGGCGAATGGCCGTCGGAGCGGGTGTTCCTGGGCGCGGCCGTGATCGTCGGCGCGGCGCTCTACACGCTGCACCGCGAGCGCCGCGCCGGGCGGGGCGATTCCGGCAGGCGGTAAAGCGTTTGCACCAATCCGGGGAGCGGGGTAGACGCGCCGGGTGGGGGCAACGGCCGCGGCGCGGGGAGGTTTGATGAACAAAACGTCAGATGCCCACGGGCCCGCAGACTTGCGGAGGCCATACCCGCCGGGTAGAGTCACCGCGCGCTGCCACGTAATGCGCTCGCTGGAACGGGGTTCACAGACGACATCCATGCCAGAAAAGCCGAGCCATGCCGCGAAAATCAGGGCAACCTGACGGGTTGCAGCGAAATCTGACAACAGTGGGAGAAAGACACATGGAACGCCGCAAATTTCTGAAGGGCACCGCGCTTACCGCCGGGGCCGCCGCCGCCACCACGCTTGCCACGCCCGCCGTGGCGCAGGGCAGCATCGACATGGTCATCGTCTCGACCTGGCAGCGCGACTTCCCGGGCCTCGGCATCCCGGCCCAGCGCCTGGCCGCCCGGATCGAGGAGCTAACGGACGGCGGGATAAAGGTCCAGTACTTCGCCGCCGGCGAGCGGGTCGGCGCCTTCGACAGCTTCGACGAGGTCGCCAGCGGCAACGCCCAGGCCTATATCGCCGCCGAGTACTACTGGAAGGGCAAGCACCCCGGCTTCGCGGCCTTCTCCACGCTCCCCTTCGGCCTGACCTACACCGAGACGGACGCCTGGATCAAATACATGGGCGGACAGGAGCTGTGGGACGAGCTGTCCGGCGAGTTCGGCCTGAAGGCATACGCCTGCGGCAACACCGGCGTGCAGATGGGCGGCTGGTTCAACAAGGAGATCAACTCGGCCGACGACCTCAAGGGCCTGAAGATGCGCATCCCGGGCCTCGGCGGCGACGTCATGGCCAAGCTCGGCGCCTCGCCGGTCTCATTGCCGGGCGGCCAGATCTACGAGAACCTGGTCTCCGGCGCGATCGACGCCACCGAGTGGGTCGGCCCCTTCAACGACTACTTCATGAAGTTCTACGAGGCGGCCAAATACTACTACTGGCCGGGCTTCCACGAACCGGGCTCGCAGGTTACTTTGGGCATGAACGCCTCGTGGTGGGGTGGCTTGTCGAAGAACCACCAAGCGATCATCCAGGCGGCGTGCAACGAGGAAAACTCGCGCATGATGGCCGAGACCAACGCCAACAACGGTACCTACCTGCGTAAGCTGGTGACCGAGAACGGCGTCGTGCTGAAGGAGTTCAACGACGACGTCTATGACGCCTTCGGCGAAGCGGCGCAGGAAGTGATCGCCGAGGCGCGCAACCATAGCGATCTGTCGGGCCGGATCTACGACAGCAACGCCGCGGCGCGGGCCGATGTGGGTGGTTGGACGAAACTGGCGGATATCGCCTATTCGGTCAAGCGCAACCGCGTGCTGGGTCTCTGACCCGATCGGTACTACCGATCCCGAAATCCGCGGGACGGGGCTTCGGCCTCGTCCCGCTCGTGTCGGCGGCCGTCTGCGATGATTCAGGGCGCGCCGCACCCGGCCCCACCGCCGCAGCCTCCCCCCCCGACCCCCCTCCCAGAGGGAGTGGGGGGCGATATCGGCGGGGGCGGCGCGACTGGCCCCGACCGGCTCCGGTTGCGGGCCGCCGGTACTGCTCGATGATCCCGCTTGGCGGGATCCGATGTCCAAGGAGAGCGCCGCGATGGCTGGCGTGAACGAGACCGACCCGGCCGCAAAAGCCGCGCCCGCGCCCACGACGCGCATTTTCGGCTGGTTCATGCTGGCCCTGATGGCCGCCTACATGATCAACGCCTACCTGACCTTCTGGATCGGCTTGCCGGGCACCGGCTCGCTGGTCGGCTGGGAGTCGAACGGCGATCCCAACGCCTGGATCTGGTTGCAGGTGGCGATCTACGCGGGCCTGCCGGGCGCCGTCTGCCTGTACGTGCTGCGCACGCCCGAGCGCAGCCTGCGGGCCGACGCCAAGGCGATCTCGAACGCCAACGCCTTCATCATCCGCGCCGCCTTCTGGGTCGTGCTGCTGGTCGGCCTGGCCGACGCGGCGGTCTCGTTCCTGCGCGTCGAGGGCTTGCTGCCGGCGCTGGTCGGCGACGAGATGACGATGAATCTCGGCCGGTCGCAGTTCCGCGGCCGCTGGGTTCATCTGCCGATCGCGGCGATCGGCATCGTCATCGCCACCCGCACCCGTTCGCTGGGCTTCGTCTGGCTGGCGCTGCTGGTGGTGGCGGCCGAGTTGCTGATCGTGTTCTCGCGCTTCATCTTCTCCTACGAGCAGGCCTTCATGGGCGACTTGGTGCGGTTCTGGTACGCGGCGCTGTTCCTGTTCGCCAGCGCCTACACCCTGCTGCGGGACGCCCATGTGCGGGTCGACGTGCTCTATGCCGGCATGCGGCGCCGGTCCCAGGGCCGGGTCAACGCGGTCGGCTCGATCCTGCTCGGGATCACCCTGTGCTGGACCATCCTGCTGGTCGGGATGTGGGGCAAGGCGAGCGTCATCAACAGCCCGATGCTGGTCTACGAGACCACCCAGACCGGGTTCGGCATGTATGTGAAATACTTCATGGCCGGGTTCCTCGGGCTCTACGCGGTGACCATGATGACCCAGTTCGTCAGCGCCCTGTTCGACGCCGTGGCCGATGTCCGGGACGAACCCGGCCACAAGGACCACGACGCCATTCCCATCGCCTGACCGGGCCGCCAGAGGAAGCCGCACGACCATGGAACTGTTCTTTCTCGCCGTACTGATCGTGTTGATGATCACCGCGCTGGGCTCGGGCTACCCGGTGGCCTTCGCCCTTCCCGGCTCGGCGGTGCTGACCATCGGGCTGGCGGCGATCAGCGGCCAGATCTTCGCCGGCGATCCGTCGGCCTATTTCGCCCAAGGGGGCCCGGTGCAATGGCTCAGCGCCGGGGTGACCAATTTTCGCGGCATCTACTGGGAGGTCGAGCGCGATACCCTGATCGCGATTCCGCTGTTCATCTTCATGGGCATCATGCTCCAGCGCTCGAAGATCGCCGAGGATCTGCTGGTGACCATGGCGCAGCTTTTCGGGCCGGTCCCGGGGGGCCTGGGCATCTCGGTGGTGTTCGTCGGCGCGCTGCTGGCCGCGACCACCGGCATCGTCGGCGCCACCGTGGTGGCGATGGGGCTGATCTCGCTGCCGGCGATGTTGCAGCACAACTATTCGAAACCGCTGGCCACCGGCACCATCGCCGCCTCGGGCACCCTGGGGCAGATCATCCCGCCCTCGATCGTGCTGATCATCCTGGCCGACCAGCTGGCCAGCTCGGTCGATCAGGCCGGGACCGCGCGCAAGGCGTTCTTCAAGCAGGCGACCGGGGAGCTGATGATGCCCTCGGCGTTCGACATCGTCTCGACCAGCGCCGGCGACATGTTCCTCGGCGCGCTGGTGCCGGGGATCGTGCTGGTCGGGCTCTACATGCTGTATATCCTGGTCTTCGCCTTCTTCAAGCCGAGCGCGGCGCCGCCGGTGCCCTTCCACGGCAAGCGCGACCGCCGCTTCGCCGGCCGGGTGGTGCTGATCCTGGTGCCGCCGCTGGCGCTGATCATGCTGGTGCTGGGCTCGATCATCGCCGGCATCGCGACGGTGAACCAGGCCGGCGCGATCGGCGCCTCCGGCGCCCTGATCATGGCCGGCTACCGCCTGAAGCCGGGCTGCAAGGACACCTTCGTGCCGGCCATCCTCGGCCTGGTCTCGCTGGGAGTGGTGCTGGTGGTGACCAGCATGTTCGACACCAACATCAAGAGCATCGACACCAATCGGGACGTGCTCGGCGTGGTGCTGGCGATGATCGCCGTCGCCGGTCTGCTGACTTCGCTGATCTGGAGCGGCTGGCGCACCTTCAAGATCGAGGACACCCTGAACGGGGTGATGGTCGAGACCGCCAAGACGACCTCGCTGGTGTTCATCATCCTGCTCGGGGCGGCGATGCTGACCGCCGCTTTTCGCGCCTTCGGCGGCGAGGACCTGGTGCGCGACTTCCTGAACGGGCTGCCGGGCGGGTTCTGGTCGAAATTCGTCATCGTCATGGGGGTGATCTTCGTGCTCGGCTTCTTTCTCGATTTCATCGAGATCGCCGTCGTGGTGGTGCCGATCGTGGCCCCTATCCTGCTCGCCGACCCCTCGGCCAACGTGACCGCGGTGTGGCTCGGGGTGATGATCGGGCTGAACATCCAGACCTCGTTCCTGACCCCGCCGTTCGGGTTCGCCCTGTTCTACCTGCGCGGGGTGGCGCCGCCCGAGGTCAAGACGCTCGACATGTACAAGGGCGTGATTCCGTTCATCGGGTTGCAGCTGGTGGCGCTGGTTGTCGTCGGCCTCAATCCGCAACTGGTGAACTACCTGCCGAACCGGGTGTCGCTGACCTCCGAGACCGCCCCGCCGCCGCTGAACCCGCGGCTGCAGTACTGCGTCGAGGAATACGTCGTCGAGCAGTTCGCCGAGCATGGCGAGGCGCTGAAGCGCGCCATCGCCACGGCGCGGGGGCTCGATTACAGTTATCTGCCGGAGGGTCTGCGCGAGGCGATGGCGGCCGGCTTCGACAAGGCCGAGAGCAGCTTCGCCCTGCTCGCGGCGGCGAAGGCGGCGGAGGCCGAGATCGAGGCCAGATCGGCCGCCTACCGGCCGCTGCACGGCCGCGTGCGCGACATCCAGAACGCGATGCGCCTGATCGGCCTCGAGATACGGGAACTCGAGAAGAGCGCCCCGCGCCGTGGCGCCGCCGATCCGGGCAAGGCGGCGCGCGAGGCGCTGATCGCCGAACTGAGGGCGGAGCAAGCGGCGCTGGAGGGCACCATCCCGGCCGAGTGGGAGGCCGCGCACAAGGCGTTCCTGGCGCTGACCAAGGCCGAGCGCAAGGCCCGCACCACCTATCGCCGGGCGACCGACGACGCCTACGCGCCGCTGGTCGAGTTGACCGCGATCATCGCCGCTTCCGGAGATCTGGAGGCGTTGCGCGGCCATCTGGAGGCGTTGCGGGCGGAGGCGCCGGGGTTGGAGATCGACGCCGCCATGGAACGGATCAAGGCCGAGGCGAGGCGGGCCGGCAAGATCGCCGGGGCGGGGGGCATCAGGACGCTGCTGTCGAAGGCGCGGCGCGCCCTCAAGGGCAGGAACCCGGAGCCGGAGAAAGCGGCGGATTTCCTGGCCCGGGCGATGGCGGCCTTCGAGGCCGAGCTGGCCTGGCGCCAGCGCGCCGGGGCCGGGCTGGCTGCCGGACTGGCCGCCTACGACGCCGCGATCCGCGACACCATCGGCCTGCGCGGCCAGCGCAAGCTGCCGACCGAGCAGGCGCTCTATGTGGCGTCGTGCAGCGCCGCGCACCGGGATATCTCGCTGAGCTTCTGAGAGGCAGGTAGGGCGGACATGATTGTCCGCCGTCGCCGCCACAAGGGTGGACAATCATGTCCACCCTACCGGCCTCACGCGTTGGCGCCCGCGATGGCGGCGATCACCGCCCCGGTGACCTCGGCCGTGGTGGCCTCGCCGCCGAGGTCGCGGGTGCGCACCCGGCCGGCGCCGGTGACCTGCTCGATGGCCGAGATCAGGGCGCTCGCGGCCCCCGCCTCGCCGAGGTGCTCCAGCATCATCGCCGCCGACCAGAAGGCGCCGATCGGGTTGGCGATGCCTTGCCCCATGATGTCGAAGGCGGAGCCGTGGATCGGCTCGAACATCGAGGGGAAGTCGCGCTCCGGGTTGAGGTTGGCGGTGGGGGCCAGGCCGAGGCTGCCGGTCAGGGCGGCGGCGAGATCGCTGAGCACGTCGGCGTGCAGGTTGGTGGCGACGATGGTGTCGAGGCTGGCCGGGTTCAGCACCATCCGCGTGGTCATGGCGTCGACCAGCATCTTGTCGGTGGTGACCTCCGGGTAATCGCCCTTGAGCTCCTCGAAGATCGCGTCCCACATCACCATGCCGTGGCGCTGGGCGTTGGACTTGGTGACCAGGGTCAGGAGCTTGCGGGGGCGGCTCCGGGCCAGTTCCAGGGCGAAACGCTGGATGCGCTCGACCCCGCTTCGGGTGAAGACGGCGACATCCAGGCCGACCTCCGAGCCAAAACCCCGGTGCACCCGGCCGCCGGCGCCGGAATACTCGCCCTCGGAGTTCTCGCGCACGATCACCCAGTCGAGATCGCCCGGGCCGACGCCCCGGAGCGGACTTTCGATGCCGGGCAGGATGCGCGCCGGGCGCACGTTGGCGTATTGCTCGAAGGGCTGGCAGATCGCCAGGCGCAGGCCCCAGAGCGAGATGTGGTCGGGCACCCTTGGGTCGCCGGCGGAGCCGAAATAGATCGCGTCGAAAGGCTTGATCTGGTCGAGCCCGTCGGCGGGCATCATCGCGCCTTCGCGCAGATAGCGGTTAGAGCCCCAGTCGAAATGGACCGGCTCGATCCGGAAGCTGCCGTCGCGGGTGGCGAGAGCGGCGAGAACCTCCAGCCCGGCGGCGATGACCTCGGTGCCGATCCCGTCACCGGGGATGGCGGCGATGCGGTAGGTGTTCATGGGTTTTCCCCGTGTGGCCGAGGGCCTCTGTGTTCAGCTAGAGCCATGTCATGCCCGTGTTTGACTCGGGTATCCAGCCCTTAAATTCTTGATCCCCGGACTGGATCGCCGGGTCACACCCGGAAGTGACCGATTGGGGGTCGAACCTCTCCGAATTGGAGTTGCCTTGGGTCACGAACTCATCAAGCGGGTTGAGAGTGGCGATGCCCGTTCAGCGATCCATAGCAGTCAGTTGCAACGAACTGGACGAACGATCGGGTTTGACTCGGAGCCGACATTCGGCCGAAACAACAATGTCGCCTACAAGCCGATCATTTCCGCTTGCCTGACCAGGGCCTGAGCTTGACGGATTTGAGGCATGAAAAGCGGCTTGCCATCGAGTGTTGCCATACCACCGCCTGAGCGAGCAGCCTCTTTCGCCGCTTCTAGAACTCGTCGCGCCTTCATCACGTCATCCAAGGATGGTGAAAACACTTCATTTGCCAGTCGCATCGAGACCTCATCATTGCCCCATTTACCTTCGCAGCCGAGCACTGCCGCGCGCATAGCGGCAGCCCGAAACCCGTCGGGATCAGCAGGGTCGAGAAATGGGCCATCCACCGGTCGTAGGCCATTCGCACGAGACGCAACAACAAGCCGCGAGAGGGCATAGTGCCACATGTCGCCCCAGTGGCGCTCACGCCCACCATGCTCGTCCGCATCGGTCAGAATGTGATAGTTCGGGTTCGCACCACCAACCACCGTCATCCGTGCATGCACCGAAGCCGCATAGTCGTTCTCACCGAGATGCAGTGAATCGTTTCGTGGGCTCGCGGCCGCGATTTCATCGATGTTCGCCATGCCCTGTGCCGTCTCGATCATGATCTGAAAGCCGAGCTGCTTTTCTCTTCCCATCGCGTCTTCGATCTGTGTCACCAACACGTCCACCGCATAGATATCGGCGGCATTTCCTGCCTTGGGAATAAGAACAAGGTCCAGCCGCTCCGTGGGTGCTTCCAGAATGTCTATGAGGTCGCGATACATGTGCGGCGTGTCGAGCCCGTTTATCCGCATCGAGACCGATTTCTTGCCCCAGTCGATATCATTCAAGGCGTCCACGATGTTCCGACGGGCTTGAGGTTTATCGCCTGGTGGAATTGCATCCTCGATCTCGAACATGATCACGTCCGCTTCGGACTTCGCTGCATCCTCAAATGTCTCGGGTCGGTTCGCGAGGACAAACAATTGGCTACGGTTCAATCTTGGCGGTGCTTGTTCGACTGCCTTGAAGCTCATCGCCAAATCTCCCGAGACATTGGCAAATGAAGGAACCGATCCCTCCGAGACGGAATCCCTCAATAACGTCCGCTTTTCCCTGCCGATTCAACCCTCGTCTATGAGAACACGCCTCAGACACCCAGTGCATCGGCGATGCCGCCGATGTGGTCGGTGACGATGTCCCAGTCGCCGTCGGCCTCGAAGTCCTTGGTCTGGCCGGCGCCGTATTCATAGGGGCGGTTGATGTAGGCGGTCCGCATGCCCTGCCCGGCTGCCGCCGCCAGGTCGTCGTTGTGGG
>JACZTQ010000136.1 GCA_022573605.1 Pseudomonadota bacterium
GAGGGTCGATACGAGCGCAAGAAACCATCGAAAATGCTAACAAAACAATGACGAAAGACTTCATGGTCACACGGGACCACCTCAGGGCACAACCGGCAAAAGGACGGCCGTCACAAGATTGTCAGGCCGAATTTCGTGGATTGTCCCCGGTTTTCCGCCTGATGGGGGCGGGCGGTCGGCTTTCGGCCCCGGCCCTCACTCACCCGCGAACTGCTTCTCGAACTCTTCCTGGATGTGGCGCAACTCCTCGATCGCGGCGCGGATGTCGGAGCTGTCGATGACGTTGACCTCGACATGGTCGCCCGAGCGCGACAGCCGGCGGCGGCCCTGGCGGTGCTCGGCGGAGCGGAAATCCTTGACCTGGTAGATCTGCACCGGGCGGGCGAAGCCCTTCGGGGTCAGCTCGTCGAAATGCGCGCACTCCACATGCCCGCTGATCAGGTTGTAGGTGCTCTCGGAGACCAGCACGCCGTCCGGTGGCGCCAGCCCCTGGAGCCGGGCGGCCAGGTTCACCGGGCTGCCCAGCACCGTGTAGTCGAGCCGCTGATCGGAGCCGAAATTGCCCACCGTGCAGTAGCCGGTGGTCAGCCCCATGCGCACCCGCAGGCCGCGCGGCACGCCCAGCTTCTTCCAGTGGCTCTGCAACTCGGCGACGCGCAGCTTCATGCGCAGCGCCATCTCGACGCATTTCAGCGCGTCCTCTTCCTCGCCGTCGCTGTCCGGGTCGCCGAAGAACACCATGATCGCGTCGCCGATGAACTTGTCGATGGTGCCGCCGCATTCGATGGCGATGCTCGACATCTCGGAGAGATACAAGTTGATCACCGCCGCCAGCCGCTCGGGCTCCAGGGTGTCCGAGAGGTCGGTGAACTGCTCGATGTCGGAGAAGAACACGGTCAGGTTCTTGCGCGCCAACGCCGCCGTGCTGTCCTGGCTGCCGGAAAATATGCTCTCGTAGATCTGCGGCGAGAGGTATTTCGCCAGCCGCATGGCGAGGCGCTCCAGTTGCTGGCTTTTCTCCTCGATGATCTCGCGGTCGCGGATCTTCTGCTCCAGCAGTTCCTCGCGCTCGCGGCGCAGGTTCCACTCCTCGGTGCGGTCGACGAACTGGCCCTGGATGCCGGTGAGGTAGGAGAAACTTTCGTCCTCGGTCACCGTCGACAGCAAGGAGTAGACCCGCGCTCCGCCATTGGTGGTGATCTGGATCTGCGGGATCAGCACCGAGCCTTTTTCGCGGATGCCGGAGATCCAGTCCTCGATCTGCGGGCCGGGAACGCCGAGTTGCTCCAGCACGTCCGGAAAATAGGCGTTCGAGACGTTGCCCAGCACCGGAAAGAACTTGCGGAAATTCTCGTTGATCTTGAGAATTTCGAAGTCGCTGTTGGCGAAATAGGCCGCCGTGATCGCGTTGCGGAAGTTGAAAAAGCTCAACTCGACGATGTTTGTCTGGTTGAAAAGGTCTTCGATTTTCATGGCAATCCCCCAATTACCGTTCGTCTCTCTCTCTGGGTCAGCCTCCGAGATCGCGCCGCCATTGCGCCCGCTTGCCGATGATCGCGCCCCAGGTGGTCACGCAGTAGGGCACGCAATAGGTCAGGATCACTTTCAGCACCGGCGGCCAGTCGCCCACGATGATGGTATCGCCATGGTTGATCGTGGTCAGGATGGTGCCGACCACCAGGGCAGTCAGAAAAGCCTTCTTCGGTGTCCCGTCGCCGAAGATCAGTTGCGCCAGCGGCGGCGCGGGTGGCAGGGTAACATCGGCGGTCGTCATCTCGGCGGCCTCTTGTTGCAAGTGCAGACAACCCTACCGGCACCGGATTACCTTTCGGTTGCTGCGATCCGGTTCGGGGTTTTCGCGCGCATGCTAGCCGATCAGGGGCTTTGGTGCGAACGAAAATGTTTTTGCCCTGTTTGCCCTGACGGCTCCGCGCCTTTTGCGCCTGTCCCAAAATCTGCTTCGCATCTTCTGGGCGCGGTCCGCCCCCCACCCCACCTCCCCGCCCAACCACCGATCATGCCCGGGTACCATCGGTGGTTGGGCGGGGAGGAGGGGTGGGGGGCGGAGCCGGAAATCCGCAGAGCGGATTTCGTCACGGGCAAAAGGTAGCCTGACGGCTCCGCTCCGCCCCGCTCATTCCCCATCCCCGGCGCCGCCGAGCGGTTCCTCGGGGCGCGAGATCATGTAGCGGGTGACCCAGACCAGTTCCTCCTGGGCCCGGGTGATGGCGACATAGGCGAGCCGCTTCCACAACGAAATGCCGGCCTCGACCTGCCCCGCCCAGGCGGCGGCGTTGAGGTCCGGGGCGAAGACCTGCACCGTCGGCCACTGCGAGCCCTGCGCCTTGTGGATGGTGGTTGCCGCACCGTGCAGAAAGACGGCGCCGGAACGGGCGGCGATGATCAGCAGCGGCTCCTCGTCGTCCGGGCGCTCGATCTGGATGATCGAGGCGACCGAGATGGCGGGCTCGTCGGTGCCGGCGATATCGACCCGGGCGAAACCGGGCTTGCGGCCGGGGCCGAGATATTTCGCCTGGGCGCCCTTGACCAGCCCGCGCGCCTCCAGGTCGAAGCGCAGCTTGCGTTGTTTCAGGGGCAGCTCCAGCCCGTCGCAGATCAGCGGCTCGCCCCGGACCAGTTCCTCGTCGGGGATCTGGTGGGCGGCGCGGAAGGCCTTGATCAGCCGGATCCGGGTCTTGTTGCGCCAGACCAGGATCGGGCTTTCGCGCATCAGCCCGGCGTCGGCCCGGCTGGCGATCCGGACCCGGTCGTCGTCGCGGGCGGCGGCGCGAACCATGTCCTCGAAGGCCTCGAATTCCAGTTCGGGGTCGCCCAGCGCGTGGGCCAGGTCGAGGATCGGGTTGTCGGCCGCCTGGCGGTGGATGCGCGCCAGATGGTGGCGTCGCGGCGCGGGCAGGGACTCGAAGATCATCTCGCCGCGGCTGCTGATCGGCGCCAACTGGGCCGGGTCGCCAAAGAGCACGATCAGGCCGAAGATCTCCTTCAGGTCGTCGAGCCGTTCGGCGTCGATCATCGAGGCCTCGTCGACCAGGGCGATGTCGAGCGGATCCTTGCGCCGGATCCAGCCGGTGATGAAATCGGCTCCGCGCACCCCGGCGGCGGCCAGCGCGCCGGGGACCGAGCCGTGAGCCTTGTAGAACATTTCGGCCCGGTCCAGCGCCGCCCCGGTCATGCCCTCGACTTGCGGACGGGTCTTGCGCTCGCCCTCGAGCCAGTCGGCCACCTGCTGGTATTCCGGGTCGTAGACCGGGGTGTAGACGATGCGGTGGATGGTGGTGGCCGGCACCCGGAGGTTGCGCAGCACCCCGGCGGCCTTGTTGGTCGGCGCCAGGATGGCGAACGAGCGCCTGGTGCGCCGCTTGGGCTCGTAGTCGCCGGTGACGGCGGCCAGGCCGATCTCCTTCAGGCGGGTGGCGAGGCGGGCCAGCAGCATGGTCTTGCCCGAGCCCGCCTTGCCGGTGACGGCGACGACCTCGCCGGGGGCGGTATGCTCGGTCTGGGGGCTGGTCGTGCCGGTCTCGAGCTCGACGCCGTGGCTGGCCAGGCGTTCGGCGATGGCCTCCCAGGCGGCGGTCTGCTCGCCGGAGAAATCAGGCGTCTCGGGCGCGGGCTGGAACATCCGGCCTGTTTAGAGGCTCTTCTCCCGGCCAGCCAGTGGGAATCGCGACCGGGCGGACCGGCGCGGCGGCGGCGGGCAAAAGCCGAAGGTGCGCCACCGGCCTCTGCCGCCGCTGCGCAAGATGACCCGCCAGACGAAATGCCAGCGCCACGATGGTCAGCGTCGGGTTGGCCCAACCCGAGGTGGTGAACACCGAACTGCCCGCCACGTAAAGATTGGCGATCCCGTGAACCCGGCAGTCGGCATCGACGACGCCGTCGCGGGGCGAGGCGGCCATGCGGGTCGTGCCCATGTGATGATAGCCGCCGATCGGGTGGTTCGAGATCAGCGGATCGACCAGCCATTCCGGGCCGTCCTCGGCCAGCCATGGCTCCAGCGTCACGGTGCCCAGCCCGGTGCGGCGCATCTCCGCGTCCAGCGCCAGCATGGTGCCCCGCACCGAGTGCTTGTCGAGCGCGCTGAAGCGCCAGTCGAGCGCCACCCGCGGCATCCCCAGCGCGTCGCGCTCCCCGGTCAGGACCACGCGGCTGTCGCGATTGGGCGCCTGCTCGGCCCGCATCACCGTGTAGAGGCCGTGGGAATTGCATTTGACCATCGCAGAGGCGAGCGGCGCGTCGAGATACCGGCGCGCCCGGTTGATCCCGCTTCGGTACAGATGCCAGAGGGCGCGGTTCGATTTGTTCGGGTTGAGGCCGTGCCGGAGCGCCATGAACAGTTTTTTCGACGCCCACATCGTCTTCCCGGGGGGCTGGCGCGCCGCGATGGTGAAGGAGGTGTTCAACAGGCCCTCGCGGCGCTGGAGCGCCTCCGACGGGCGTCCCAGCGCGGCATAACGGATGCCGTTGCGGGTGTAGTTGCGGGGCAAGGCGGTCAGCACCCGCAACACCTGCCGGGTGTCGATCCGGGCGCCGCGCGCGTGCGGATGCTCCATGAAGAAGCGCCCGACCAGATCGTTCCGGTTCCCGACCCCGGCGCGGCAGACGCCGCTCGAGGCGAGCATCAGCCGGGGCGTCTCGATGCCGCCGGCCGCCAGCACGAAGTGCCGCGCCCGGGCGGCGCCGCGCCCGCCCCTGGTGTTGACGAATTCCAGCGTCTCGACCGCCGTGCCTTGCGCGTTGAGCCTGATGTCGGTCACGCTGGCATGAAGCAGAATGCGGGCCAGCGGAGAGTCCTTGATCCGTTGCGGGTTCCTGGAGGCGAAGCGGTCGGCGGCGGTGTCGAACTGCCAGAACGCCGAACCGATGACCTTCGCCGACCAGGGCGGCCGCCTGAGCCCGTGCCGTTCCCACAACTCGTCCTCGCCCTCGGTCTCGTCGAGCTCCAGGTCACGCTGGGCGCGGGCATAGAAGGGTTGCAGATCGGCCTTGGTGATCGGCCAGCCGCTGTGCGGCACCCAGGGCCGGCGCTCGAAGTCGATCGCATTCAGTTGCGCGCAGCGGCCGCCCCAGATCGCCGTCGTGCCGCCGAAGAACCGCAATCGGGAATTGTCGAGGGGATAATAGGGAAACCCGATCGAGTCGCCCCGCATCTGGTCCTGAATCTCCGGATCGTAGTCAAGGCCGCCGCTCTCCAGCAGCAGAACCTCCCGGCCCGCGGCGATCAGTTCCGCCGCCAGCGTCACGCCGGCGGCGCCGCCCCCGACGATGCACACATCCGCCTCGAACTCGGCGCTCTGCGTGCAGGTGTTGAAATCTTCCAGCAAGGCAGCCTCCCGCGCACCCGGACCTGGCCTTGAATCTAGTATGCCGCCGGTTGCGAACTAGCGGCCAAAGCGCCGTTTCGGTTGACGCCGCCAAACAATGGCGTGACCCGGTCGTGATCCATGCGGTTGCGGGAGGACCGGAGCGGGGTATCGGCGGCCGGCGCCTGGGGCGGGCTTCACCCCGCCACGACTGGCCGGGCCGCAATGGCGCGGCGAACCCCACCCTACAACTTCTCGTTGGTCTTCCGCAAGCGCTCGCAGAGCATCACCGAGATGTTGTAGAGCAGCGTCGCGGCGGTCTCCGAGTGGCTCTCGATCAGGGCGCGGATGGTGCGGTCGCTGAAGCTGACGATGCGCGCATCCCCGCCCACCGCGATCACGTCCATGGTGCGCGGCAATTTGAGGAAGAAGGCGATCTCGCCGAAGACCTCGCCGGGGCCGAACTCGGCCACCACGGTGTCGCCGTCCTTGGTCGTGTCGCGAACCTCGAAGCGCCCGCTCAGCACCAGCCCCATGTTGGTGGCGACATTGCCGCGCTTGAGCACCCGGTCGCCGGGCCGGCAGGCGATGGTGACGCTTTGCTCCAGGCAAACCGCGATCTCGGCCTCGCTCATGCCCCGGAACAGGCCGGTTGCGAGCGCGCCGGCGGCGCGCGCGGCGTCCCTGAACCCGGCCAGGTATTGCGCCGGGTCGGCCAGCCGGTGGCTCTGCACCGCCGCGCCGCCGGCCAGCAGGGCGTCGATCCCGGCGGGCACCCGGGCATCGGCGCCGAAATCGCGCAGCGCCGGGGCCAGCGGCGAGCCGATCCGGCGCAGGTAGGCCATATCCTCGGGCACGATCACCAGCGGGATCAGGTAGCCGGTCTCGGGGCTGTTGACGTGGCGCGCGGTGTAGGTGCGGTAGCCCAGCGCCTGGTAGGCGTTCAGCAGGTGCGGCTCGCAGTCGCCGAACACGAGCTGGATGCGGCGCTGGTTGACGAAGGCCATGAAGGCGCTGAACATCTCGACCAGCAGGGAGCTGCCGCGAAATTCCGGGTCGATCATCATGCGCTCGCCGACGACGATCTGCTCCATGGGCATGACTTCGAGGAACGGCGCCAGGTCGTACTGCTCGAGATGGCGCGCACCGAGCGCCCCCCTTCCGTCAAGGGTGTCGCCGCCCCAGGTCAGCCGCATGGTGGCGGCCAGCTTGCCGCCGACGCGGGCCTGGTAGATGTGGCTGGCGGCGTCGTCGACCTCGAGCAGCAGCCGGTTGGCGTGGTCGGCGATGGCCCCGTAGCGGCCCATCTCGGCGACGTAGATGTCGTATTTGAAGCGCTGCACGTCGCGCAACTCGGCCGCGGTTGCGACCGGTCCGATGTCGGCATTGATCTGGGCGCCCGCCATTGCTCTCCCCGCGACGTTCACCGGGGCGCAGTATGCACGGGTTGGGCGGGGAGTGCATCCTTTCCCGGCCCCCGTCGCAGCGCCGTCCCCTCCCCGCGCCGGGGGGAGGGAGGGGGCCCGTGCGCCGCCCTCGCCCGCACACCCCTTGACCCGCCCCGCCCCCCGGTGTCTCCTGCCCTGAAACCAGGGGCAGCCCAGATGAACCACCTCCATTACGGCGACAATCTGCGGGTGCTGCGCGAGTCCGTCGACGACGCGAGCGTCGACCTGATCTACCTCGACCCGCCCTTCAACTCGAACGCCTCCTACAACGTGCTGTTCAAGGGGCCGGGCGGCACTGACAGCCAGGCCCAGATCGAGGCCTTCGACGACACCTGGCACTGGACGGAAAGCGCCGAGGAAGCGTTTTCCGAGGTGCTGACCTCGGGCAATTCGGATGCTTCCGAGATGCTGCGCGCCATGCGCCAGTTCCTCGGCGACAACGACATGATGGCCTATCTGGCGATGATGGCGGTGCGGCTGATCGAACTGCACCGGGTCTTGAAGCCCACCGGCAGCCTGTATCTGCACTGCGACCCGACCGCGAGCCACTATCTGAAGATTTTGCTGGATGCGGTGTTCGGGGCGCGGAATTTTCGGAATGAGATTTCGTGGCGCAGATCGAACCCAAAGAGTCACGCTAGCCGCAACTTCCCCAACTGTAGAGATATCATTTTTCGATACACTAAGGGAGGCGAGGCGGTATTCTATCAAATATACGGTGAGCATGATAAAAATTACGTTGATAAAGCTTATAAATACAAAGACGATGAAGGGCGGAAGTACAGATTATTACCATTATTAAACCCAAATGATAATCGGCCGAACCTCACGTATGAATTCCTCGGTGTAACGCGCGTTTGGCGGTGGACAAAGGAACGGATGCAACAGGCGTTCGAGGATGGAATTGTTGTCCAGCTAAAGCCGGGCGCAGTCCCACAGTACAAAAAATATTTGGAAGATTCCAAGGGCCGCACGATCACGAACGATTGGCACGATATCCAGCAAATTAGTGCCAAGGAGGAACTCGGTTACCCCACCCAGAAACCCGTCGCCCTGCTGGAGCGCATCGTCACTGCTTCCTCCAACCCTGGCGACCTGGTGCTCGACCCGTTCTGCGGCTGCGGTACCACGGTCCATGCGGCGGAAAAGCTCGGGCGGCGGTGGATCGGCATCGACATTACCCACGTCGCCATCAACCTGATCCGGCGCCGGTTGCGCGACGCCTTCGAGGGCATCGAATTCGACGTGCATGGCGTGCCGATGGACCTCGACGGCGCCCGCGAGCTCGCCGCCGCCGACAAGCACCAGTTCGAGCTTTGGGCGATCTCGCTGATCCCCAACGCCCAGCCCTGGAAGCGGGGCAAGAAGGGCGCCGACCGGGGCATCGACGGCATCCTCTATGTCACCGGCGAGGGCCGCAAGACCGAGCGCTGCCTGATCTCGGTCAAGGGCGGCCGGAATGTCGGCGTGGCCATGATCCGCTATCTCGTCGGCACCATGGACCGCGAGAAGGCCCCCATGGGCCT
>JACZTQ010000137.1 GCA_022573605.1 Pseudomonadota bacterium
TGTTCATTGCCGTTCCTGGTAGGCGTCTTTTCCGCCTCCGGCCCGCATGTAGAGGTAGATCAGAACCAAAATCACCGCCAACAGCAGCAGGGAATATGCCGATCCCAGCGGCCAGTGGCGCAGGCCGATGAATTTCAGCGCGATGAATTTGCCGACCATCATCGCCTTGGCGCCGCCCAACAGCTCGGGAACCAGGAATTCGCCGATCGATGGCGCGAAGACCAGCACCGACCCGCTGAGGATGCCCCCCTTGGTCAAGGGCACGGTGACCTTGAAAAACCGCTCCCTCGCGGTGGCCCCCAAATCCGCCGCCGCCTCCAGAACCGAGCGGTCCAGCCGGTCGAGCGAGGCGTAAAGCGGCAGGATCATGAACGGCAGGTAGGTGTAGACCAGCCCGACCAGCACCGCAGATTCGTTGTGGAGCAGCGGCAGCGGCTGGTCGATCAGGCCCCAGCCGGTCAGGAACGTGTTGATCAGGCCATGATCGGACAACAGGGTCATCCAGGCGTAAATCCGCACCAGGTAGCTGGTCCAGAACGGCAGAATGACCAGAAACAGCAGAAGATTCTTGCGCCGCCCGCCGTAGAACGCGATCCAGTATGCGATCAGATAGCCCGCCGCCAGGCAGATCACCACCGTCAGGGCGGCCAGCTTGAACGACCGGACCATGATCTTCAGGAACAGCGGATCGAGAACCTGCCGATAGCTGTCGAGGGTGAACTCGAACACGATGGTGCCCCACGGCCCCCGGGTCATGAAACTGTAATAGACCACGATGCCCATCGGGATCATCGTGAAGGCCAGCAGCCAGAAGGCCGACGGGCTCAAGGTCGCGCCGATTCGCAAGGCCGGGTGGCTTCTGAAGAAGCGGAGAATGGATCTTCGCAGCCTAAACAAACCGAATTCCTTCCCTCGCGATACGATCGGCCGTTGCCGGCCCGTCACCGGGCCGGCGCCCCCCCGCGTCCCCCGCGCCGCGCCATCAGGCGCCGCTTCGCCGAGCGATCACACAACCCGGCGGCGGCGCGCGCGGCAAACCTCCTCCCGCCCCGCCTGCACTGGCCGGACGGGCGCTCCCGCGCCGCCGCCGCATGGCGACGGCCGCAAGATTCCTCACGCGCCCAACAGCCGGGTCCAGATATCGTCGTAGATCGGCAGAATGTCATCCGACAGGACCGCCAGGAACTCGAGCCGCGCCAACTCCTTGGCGGTCGGGTAGATGGCCGGGTTCTGGGCCATTTCGGCGGATACGACTGTGTCCACCGCCTTCTGATTGGCCGTCGCGTAACCGCCCTCGTCCGAATTGGCCGAGGCGACCTCCGGCCTGAGCATGTAGTTGATGAAGATCTCCGCCGTGAACTTGTGGGGCGCGCCCTTGACGATCGCCATGTTGTCGAACCAGGCCGTCCCCCCTTCCTTGGGCAGGAGCCATTCGACGTCGGGATTTTTCCGGTGCGCCTTGACGACTTCGCCGTTCCACTCGTGACCGACGATGATGTCCTCGGTGATCAGGGCCTTGGTCATGTCGGCGCCCGGATAGAAGGCTTTCACATGGGGCTTGGTCGCGATCAACAGATCGCCCGCCTCGAGCAGTTCCTTCTTGTTGCGGCTGTTGATGGAGTAGCCCAGATAGGCCAGGGCGGTGGCGATGACCTCTTCGCGTTCATCGGTAAAGGCCAGCTTCCCGGAGTAGCGCTCGGGACCGCTTTCGAACATCAGCGCCCAACTGTCGACGTTGGGATCGCCCTCGGTGTATTTGGTGTTGTGGCCGAGCGCGGTCATGCCCCAGAGATAGGGCACCGAATATGTGTTGCCCGGGTCGAACGAGGTGTCGAGGAACCGGGACATCGAATTGCCCAGATCCGGAATGTTCTCGAGGTCCAGGGGCTCCAGCAGTCCCTGCCCGATGTGAATCGGCACGAAGTTGTGGGTCGGAAACACCACGTCATAGCGCGCGCCGCCGGCCTGAAGCTTGGCCAGCAGGTGCTCGTTGCCCGGGTAGGTGTCGAAGATGACTTCCACCCCGAATTCCTCCTCGAAATTCGGAATGGTGTCCGGATGGATGTATTCCTCCCAGTTGTAGACGGCCAGCTCGCCGCCCTCTTGCTTGATCTTTTCGAGAACCTTGGCGGACGGGCCCGCCGCCGCGAAGGCCTTGCCGTGCAGAGCCAGAACATCCGACAGCAGGGCCGCGGAGATACCCGCGGCGGTCGCGCGGCGGACGAATGCCCGCCGGGTTATCCGCCCCTCGAACAACCCCTCGACCGAGGCGTCCAGTTGCTTCTTCCGATTTCGATCGTTGATGGTCATTTGCTTTCCTCCCTTCGCGACATCGCGGAACCTTTCCGGATATCAAGACGTGAGCGGGATTTGCGTTGCCCGCGAATGGTGCGCCGCACCCCGCGAAACCCCGAAGACCCCCGGACCTCCGAACCTGGTTTTTCTGACCGCGGGGTTCATCGCCGGACCCGGTCTCACTTGCCCGGCGCAACGCTAGCACGGTTATTTTTCAATTCAAACGGTATCGGGTCAAACGGTATCGAGAAATCGGCCGGGGGGCGGCGGCAAGGGCGCCGCGTCCTCCGCCCGGGGTCCGAACGCTCGTCGCCAGCTCCGCGAGGCGCGATTTTCGGCTACCCTCGCGGCCGGTTTGAGATATCGTCCGGGAAATACCGGTTCCAGGAGCGCGCTCCGGCGCGAGGGTTGCCATGAGCGAAACCACCGTCGGCGAAAACATCAAGTTCCTCGACAGCGACGTGCCCGAGATCAGCGCCGATGCCGCCGCCCAACTGGTGCGCGAGCTCTACGGCATCGAGGGCGCGCTCTCACGGCTCTACAGCGAGCGCGACCAGAACTTCCGCGTCCGCGCCAGCGACGGCGCCGACTATGTCCTCAAGATCGCCAACAGCGACGAGGACCCGGGCGTCCTCGACATGCAGCACCAAGCGCTGGCCCATGTCGAGGCCCGCGATCCCGGGCTGCCGGTGCCGCGCGTCATCCGCACCCGCGACGGCGCCATGAGCGGGTCGATCGACGGCGCCGGGGGCAAGGCGCACATCGTCCGCCTGCTGAGCTTCATGCCCGGCATCGACCTGGCCGAGGTTCCTTTGACGTCAAAGGTCCTGCGTGCTCTTGGCGCGGCCACGGCGCGGCTGGACAAGGCGCTGCGCAGCTTCTTCCACCCCTGCGCCGACCATGTTCTGCTCTGGGACCTCAAGCGCCTGCCCGAGATGCGCCACAACACCGGCGTCATCGAGGACCCCCGCCGGCGCCGCGAGATCGAGGCGGTGATCGATCATTTCGCCGCGCATGTGCTGCCGCTTCTGGGGGACCTGCGCTGGCAGATCATCCACAACGACGCCAATTCCTCGAACGTCCTGGTGGCAGAGAACGACCCAGAACGCATCGCCGGCATTATCGACTACGGCGACATGATTCATGCACCACTGATCTGCGACCTGGCCATCGCGGCCGCAGGCATTTCCCTACATGCCGACGACCCGGTTTCGGCGATCTGCGAAGTGGCCTCGGGCTTTGACGGCGTGACGCCGCTCGAGGCCGAGGAAGTCGATCTGATTTACGACCTGGTGATTGCCAGGGTCGCGTCCGAAATCCTCATCTGCACCTGGCGCATCGCCAATCCGACCGGCCCGACCAGGTATCTCGAGGACTTCGTGGCGCAGTTCTGGCCGGCCTTCGACCGGCTTCTGGCGGCAGGCCGCGAGACGGTGCGGGCGCGCCTGCGCGGCGCCCTGAAGTTCCCGCCCTATTGCCCGCGGCCCGGCGAGGTCGACCAGGCCGAGGCCGACGCCGTGCTGGAGGCGATGATCGAGCGCCGACGCGGGGTGCTCGGGCCCAAGCTGGAGCTGTTCTACGACCGCCCCCTCCACATCGTGCGGGGCGAGGGCGTCTGGCTCTACGACGCCACCGGACGGGCTTATCTGGACGCCTACAACAATGTGCCCCACGTGGGCCATTCGCACCCCCATGTGCTGCGATCGATCAGCCGCCAGTACGCGGCGCTGTGCACCAACACGCGCTACCTCTACGGCAACATCATCGACTATGCCGAACGCCTGGCGGCGACGTTCGCGGACGGGCCAAGGGTCTGCGTCTTCGTCAACTCGGGCAGCGAGGCCACCGACATCGGCTGGCGCATGGCCAAGATGCACGGCGGCAAGAGCGGCGCCATCATCATCGAGAAGGCCTACCACGGCGGCACCGACGCGATCGACGCATTCTCGCCGACGGATCGGCCGGACGGCGAAATTCCGGCCCATATCCGCACCATCGTCACCCCCGACACCTACCGGGGCGCCTATCGCGGCGACGATGCCGCCGCGCGCTACGCCGCCGACGCCGACCGGGCCATCGCCGAACTCGACCGGGCGGGCTACGGGGTGGCCGCGGTGATGATCGACACCTCCTTCGTCAACCACGGCATCATCGACCTGCCGGCGGGCTATCTCGGACTGGTGGTCGACAAGGTGCGCGCCGCCGGCGGGGTCTTCATCGCCGACGAGGTGCAGGCCGGTTTCGGCCGCATGGGCAGCCGGATGTGGGGCTGCCAGGTCCACGGCGTCGAGGCCGAGATCGTCGCTCTGGGCAAACCCATCGGCAACGGCCTGGCGATGGGCGCGATCGTCACGACGCCCGAAATCCTCGCCTCGTTCACCGCCAGGACCGGCTACTTCAGCACCTTCGGCGGCAACCCGGTGGCCTGCGCCGCGGGCGGCGCCGTGCTCGACATCATCGAGGACGAGCAGCTTCTGGCCAACGCCGTGGCGACCGGCGAATACCTGCGCCGGGGCCTGCGCGCCCTGGCCCGGCGCCAGCCGATGATCGGCGATGTTCGCGGCGCCGGCATGATCGCCGGGGTCGAGCTGGTGCGCGACCGCGCCAGCCGGGAGCCCGCCGAACAGGAAACCGGACGGGTCATCAACGCCATGAAGGAGAAGGGTGTCCTGGTCGGCCGCGAGGGCTATTCGGGCAACGTGCTCAAGATCCGCCCGCCGATGGTCTTCCGGCCCGGCGACGCCGACTTTCTGATCGCCGCCCTCGACGAAGCGATCGCGGCGATCTGAGAGTCTGGGCGAAAAGGCGCCGCTCACCACCGCGCAGCCCCGGCCAACCTCCTTTCAAGGATATGATTGCGGGGGTTGGGCGGGGGTGCGGGACGGTGGTTGCGCGAGGGGTGGTGGGTTGGCGCCCACCCTACGCGGCGGAGCAGCATCGTAGGGCGGAACTTGTTCCGCCATTCAACGGCCGGAACGGCGCATCAAGATGCGCCCTACGGGGGGGCGCCCCCCGGGCGGGACATTGGGCATGCGTGGGTCGATCAGGCCGGACAAGGCTCTGGAAATCGGCGAACGCGCGCCGCCTCAGTCGCGCCGCCGCATCGCGTTGGCGACCTCGTCGCGGATCATCCGCCGGATGTTCTTCGACAGGCGCTGGCCGATCTCGCCCTCCAATTCGGCCCGGATGAGCTCGCGAATGGTGTCCTCCAGCGCGCGGGCATCGGGCGTCGCGCCGGACTCGGAAGCCGGATCGGGATCGGGATCGAGCGCGGGACCGGGAATGAATTCCTCCGGCCACTGCCCGCCGCCCAGGTCCTCGACAATCCCCCCGAAGACTGCCGGCTGGTCCGCCCCGGCGTCCCCGGCGTCATCGCCAACCTCTTGGCCAGCCTCTTGGCCAGCCTCTTGCGAGGCGGCCTCCCCGGAACCATCCGCGGCTTCATCGCCGGATTCGGCGGCGGCCGGAAACAATCGCCCGGCGTCTTCCGGGCCGGTGTCCGCTTCGCCCCCGGCGGCGTCTTCGTCCCCACCGGCAGCTTCGGCTCCGGCGGTCTCGGCCGCGCCAGCCGCTTCGGCGTCTTCGTCGGCGGCGGTCTCCTCCGTCACCAGCCAGTTCGCCGGACCCAGGATCAGCGCGCTGTCATCGCCGTCATCGCCGGCCGGCGCCGCCCCGGCCGGTTCCCCGGCAACGGTGCTGTCGGCGACCGCCGGCCGGTCGGAAAAGGTGCGCTCCGCGACGGTCGGCTGGTCCTCCGGTCCGGACCCCTGGCCCGGCTTTTCGCCACCGAATATCCGGCGCAGCGACGACCACGCGCCACCGCCGGATTTGCCGGCATCGCCGTCGCTGCTCATCGTTGCCGCCTTTGGCGCCGCGTCACCGTCCGGCGACACCCGCAAGCGGTGCCGGAGACGCTCCTCAGGGCCGCCACTTAAGCCTCCAGACGGTATCATCGGACGGGTCGTAACCAAAGTTCCGGTCACGCACGCCGGCGTAGTACGACGGCGCCGCGCTCGCCGCTCCGACATCGAGACCGAGGTGAGCCACGGTCAGCTTGCCGATCGAGGCGAGCAGGCTGTAGGCGGCGACATATTCGTCGCGGCGCGCCACCGCCAGGTTGGAGCGCGCATCGAGCACCTCCTGCTCGGCGTCGAGCACGTCGAGGGTGGTGCGGGCGCCGACCTTGGCCTCCTCGCGCACACCCTCGAAGGCCAGCCGGGCGGCGCCGACCTCGAGCCGGCCGGCCCGGATCGAGGCCCGCGCGACATCCAGGTTGGCCCACGAGACGCCGACATTGCGCGCCGCGATGCGCATGGTGTTGTCGATCGTGGCCAAGGCGCCCTCGGCCGCCGCCTGGGCCTCGCGCACGGTGGAATAGTTGAACCCGCCGGTGTAGAGCGGGACCGTCATGACGATCCCGATCGAGGCCTTCTCCGGGCCCGCCAGGCCGTCCGAGAAGGTCTCCTGCGAAGAAATCCGCCCCTGCAGCGAAACCTGCGGCAGCAGCGCGCCGATGGCGGCGCGCACGTCGCTGCCCACCGCCTTGCGCTCGAGCCGGGCGGCGATCACGCCCGGGTCGTCGCGCAGCGCCATGGCCACGGCCTGGTCCTTGCTCGAGGGCAGATCGGGCAGCGGCGGCGGCGGCTGAAGCTGGTCGGGATAGTCGCCGACAACCCGCCGGTAGGCCTCGCGCGAGTTCGCCAACGCCCCCTTGGTCGCCGCCAGCCGGCTGCGCGCGGCGGCCAGCCGGGCGCGGGCCTGCTCGACGTCGGTGCGGGTGACCTCGCCGACCTCGAAGCGCTCGCGCGCGGCGACAAGCTGCTCGCCCAGCACCCGCACGTTGTTGCGGGCGATCGACACCAGCTCCAGGTCGCGGCGCACATCGACAAAGGCCGTCACGGTGTCGAGCAGGATGCCCTGCTCGGTCGCGATCAGCAGCGCATCCTGCTTCGAGATCCGGATCTCGGCGGCCTCGGTCGCGTTCTCGACCTGGCCACCGGTGTAGAGCGGCTGCACGACGCTGAGCGAGACGCTGGCCGGATAGTTGGGGAAGCTTACCCCGGGACCGCTGTTGGTCTGGGTCTGCGCGAAGAGGCTGAGTTCGCCCTCGACCCGCACCCGGCCCCCGGCCCGGGCCTGCACGGCGCGCTCGGAGAGCACATTGACGTCGGCCCGCGCGGCGGCAAGCTCGGGGCTGTCGAGATAGGCGGTGACCATCGCGTCGGGTAGCGACTGGGCCAGTGCCGGAGCGGCGCCGAGCACCGCGCCAAGGGCGGCGAAGAGAGCCGTGAGGCGGATGCCCCGGCCTGGCGCAAGGAATGGTCTCATGCTTTTGTCCCCCAATTGGGTCCGGTCGTTGCGCAAGCTCAGAAGGCGAATTCGGCCGCGGCCTCGAACCCGGCCAGCAGCGGCGCGTCGGCGTCGAAGACATGGCGCCGCGACACCCCGGCGCCGGCCCGCGTCAGCACGCAAGCCTGGCCGACGCCGTTGTGGACACCGGCCTGGCGGAACAGCGCCACCAGCCGTCCGCCCTGCTTGAGCTGGGCGCTCAGCGCCTCGGGCACGGTCTCGACCGCGCCGTTGATGAAGATCACGTCATAGGGGCCGTGGGCCGGGTCGCCGGCGGCCGGCTCGCCCTGGCTGACCACCGCGTTGTCGACCTCGAGATCGTTGAGCAGCGCCTGGCTTGGGCCGGCCAGGTCCGGATCGGGTTCGATGGCGATCACGGCCTCGGCCATGCGGGCGATCACGGCGGTCGAATAGCCCGTCCCCGGGGCCAGATCGAGCACCAGGTCGCGGGCGCCGATGGCGGCGGCCTCGAGCATCTTGGCCAGGGTGCGCGGCTCCAGCAGCACCCGCCCGGGGGCCAGTTCGATCTCGGCCTCGGCATAGGCGACATCGCGCCGGGCCTTGGCCACAAAGAGCTCGCGCGGGGCCCACAGCATGGCTTCGATGATGGCGTAGCGGGTCACGTCGGAGGGCCGCACCTGGCAATC